>JBFICU010000166.1:0-4599 GCA_041581855.1 Porticoccus sp.
AGATTAACCGGTGTCTGTCTGCTGATGGTGGGCGCTGCGTTGCTGGCGCTGATCGGTGCCGATTTCCATATCTATTCAGTTGATCCCTGGCAGGAACTCTCACGCATAGGACTGGGGCTGGTACAGCCAAGCTGGGATGATCTGCCATCACTGCTGCAAGCCCTGGCACATACCATCGCCTTTGCGCTGTTGGCGGTGGCAATGGCTGCACCGCTGGGAATGCTGTTGGCGATGGTGTTTCACTGGCTGCCGGTGCGGTTGCTGTGTGCCGCCGTGCGCTCAGTGCACGAGTTGTTCTGGGGGCTGATCTTTATGCAGGTCTTTGGTCTCAGTGCTACCACCGGTTTGTTGGCCATCATGGTGCCTTTTATCGGCGTGTTCGCCAAAGTCTTTGCCGAAATATTCCACCAGCAGCAGCCGGAACCTGCGCAAACATTGCCGCCCGCTGCGGGCGCATTGAAACGTTATTTCTACACGCTCATTCCCCAATCCTGGCCGGCGCTGCTCAGCTACACTCGCTACCGTTTTGAATGTGCTTTGCGCTCCAGTGCCATCCTCGGGTTTATTGGCCTGCCGACCCTGGGATTTCATCTGGAAACAGCCTTTAAACAGGGACAGTACAGCGAAGCAGGGGCGCTGTTGTGGGTGTTTCTATTCTTGATTGCCAGCATCCGCTTTTGGCTGCGCCCGCAGTTACTGCCTGTCTATCTGGTAGCGGCTATCTGGTTGCTGCCTGAGACAATCGGCTTCAGCAATGGTGGCTCGTTGTGGCGCTTTATCAGTGTGGATATTTGGCCAGCGACAATGCGCCAGGGTGACTGGGGCGGACTGCTGGATTGGTATCAAATGATGTTCAGTGATCAAGTGTGGCCGGGGCTGGTGCAAACACTGTTGCTGACCCAAATCGCCGTGGTGCTGAGCGGTATAGTCGTGCTGGTGACCTATCCCTTTGCCAGCCGCTCACTGGCTGGTCCGCTGTTGCGTTGGCCGGGGCGCTTCCTGCTGTTGGTGCTGCGCTCCACACCGGAGATGGTGATGGCTTATGTGCTGTTACTGCTGTGCGGGCCGTCCGGCCTGCCACTAGTGCTGGCATTGGGCCTGCACAATGGCGGCCTTATCGCCTTTCTGGTGGCCAACGCCAGTGATGCTGAACAGAAAAGCCCACTGGCCAGGCTCGATGATCCAGCAGGCCTCAAGCGCTACGCCTACATAGAAACCCCGCGCCGTTTTCCGGCGATGCTGGCATTTCTGTTTTACCGTTGGGAAGTGATTCTCCGGGAGAGCGCGATCATGGGGATATTGGGTGTCGCCACACTCGGCTTCTACATCGACTCTGCATTCGAAGAAATCCGCTACGACCGGGCCTTCCTGCTCATCGTAGTCACTGCGCTGCTCAATATTCTGGTCGACACCCTGTCGCGCCGCTTGCGCCGTCTCGCTCACACCGATATCAATCTTGAGAAGCAGAGCAGGAACCACTCTATAAACTGTCGCTGATGACAAGGCCTACAGCGCGATTAACCTTTGTATTTTGAAAGAGTTATTGGGGCATTATGTTTTTGTTGAGTTTTCTAACGCTTCAATTTTCTCTCTAATTTCTTCAGCTTCAGCAGTAATCATTGAGTAGGTATGTATATCGCCATTTCGTTGGGCGTACATAGCCAGCTCAAGTTTTGCTCTATACATGTCGTTTAATTTTTTGGCGGGGTCTTTCTTAAATAATGAGAACATATCAATAATTTTCTAGTTGGTTGGTCAGCATTGTACGCATATAAGCGGATTCTGGTTCTTTCGGAGAACAGCGTAAAACTTACATTTTCAGCAGTTAAATACACGAAGTGGGTTTGTGGTTATGCCTGAATCGCTTGATCTCAAAATCAGGCTTATCTTATTGCTGATAGCTTGTGTCATATCGGGGGTATAGTTATTTCATGAAGCCTGAGACCAGCCGACTCGATCGTTTTATTAGCCAGAATTCTGATTTTTCGATCTCAGATACACGTCTTCTCATTGCTCAAAAACGGATTCTGCTAGATGGGCATGTGGCGCATTCAGTTCAACAGAAAGTGACAAAATTCACGCATGTTGTATTGGATGGCAAATGCTTAAAAAATCACAACCCCTTTTATATCATGCTGAACAAGCCCAGGGGGGTGGTTAGCGCGACCAAAGACCTTAAGCACACTACTGTAGTGGACCTTATTCAGCACCCGCAGAAGAACGAGCTGCACATTGTCGGACGACTGGACTTCAATACTACGGGATTGGTGTTATTGACCAACGACGGGGCTTGGTCGCGCAAGATAAGTCTGCCCGAGACAAAGCTTACAAAGACGTATGAGGTGACTCTGTCAAAACCGTTAAACGATGACTATATTGCCGCGTTTCGAGAGGGTATCTATTTTGGTTATGAAAACATCACAACACAGCCCGCACGTTTAGAGATTCTCTCCGAGTACTCCGCCAGGCTCTCGCTGATTGAAGGCAAGTATCATCAGGTTAAACGGATGTTTGGTTTTTTTCAGAATGAGGTGTTGTCACTTCATCGGGTTTCTGTGGGGCCTATTTTCCTGGGGGGGCTTGAGCTGGGCCAATGCAGGCTGCTTACCATGAACGAGGTGGCGGAAACTGAGAATCATGGCGCTTGATGGTTCTAAAATCACGCCATAAATGAAAATTCATCGCAGGGGCATCAAGCCTCATACCAGTTTGTGACCGCGACCGGGCGGAGCACACACTACCTCTTATACCAATCTTATGTTTATCCAGGAATGTTGTCCGTATGATAAGTGCCCGAGTACCACGCCAGGACACATCAGCCATGCCCGCATTATTCGAAGAAATTGATAGCCAGTCCTCGCCGTTAGGTGAGATATCCCTGCGTAGACGGCGTATGCCAGTATTTGGTGACAGAGATATCTATGAAGTTAAACTCGGCGACGAATTTTTAATGTCGAGCATGTTCGTCGAGGCCGAAGAGGCCTTGTCGACTCTCGGCCTGGCCGCCGTGGCGGGCGATCAACTCAGCGTTGTCGTCGGTGGATTGGGTCTGGGTTACACCGCCGTGGCGGCATTAAAAAACCAAAGAATCACAGAGCTGCTGGTGGTCGATGCCCTGGATACCGTTATAGGTTGGCATCAAGATGAGCTGGTACCTCTGGGGAAAGTCCTCAACGCGGATACACGCAATCGCTACGTGCTCGGCAGTTTCTTCGACCTGGCCACAGACCCTGGCAGGGGCTTTGACCCAAACAGCGATGGCAAAAAGTTTGATGCCATTCTTTTAGACATTGATCATTCCCCCAGCGAATTCCTGAATTCAGCCAACGCCAGCTTTTATACAACCGAAAACCTGGGGCTGATGGCAGAACAGCTTAAACCCGGGGGCGTGTTTGCCATGTGGTCGCAAAACCTGCCGGAAGAAGGTTTTGAAGCGTTGCTGAAAACGGTGTTTGAGCGAGTCGATTCGCATGTGGTTTCTTTCTATAACCCGTTTCAGGGTCGAGAATCCACCAACTCGGTGTATGTTTGTGTGAAGGGCGAGGTTTAGGCCAAACGTTCTGGCACAGTCCAGAAATGAAAAAGGCCTGCGATTGGCTGCAGGCCTTTAAAATGATGGTGCCCAGGGGCGGAATCGAACCACCGACACGAGGATTTTCAATCCTCTGCTCTACCGACTGAGCTACCTGGGCATTGTTCTGATGGGCGCTTGGCGTCTCAGAAGGCGCGTATTAAACCTTCTCACTTATGCATCGTCAAGGCCCGCCGAGGAATTTATTCCGCGGGAGGGACGAAGCCTTCTGCTTCGTCGATTGCCTGACCGGAGAGGAATCTGTCCCGCTGTTCATTCAGGTAGGTGCGGGCAGTGAGATCCATCATATTGAGGTGTTTTTCGTTGATCAGGCGGGTCTGGTGCTCCAGCCATTCCAGCCAGGCCTGTTTGGAGACGTTGTCGTAGATATCCTGTCCCTTGGGACCGGGGAAGGGCGGTGCATCCAGTCCTTCGAGTTCTTTGTTGAGCTTTTTGCAGTGAACCATGCGTGCCATCGGAATACCTTATTTATTGCATCAGTTGTTGCAGGAGTTTTTTGACCGGCTGGGCGGTGCCAACCTCCAGTGATGAGGCAGGGTTATACCAGACTAGGCCGCGACTATCCATGACTGCACTGTTGTGATCGGCTTCTATCAGGGCCGGTTGGTAGTCGAGATGGAAGTGACTGAAGGTGTGGCGCTGCTGTGGCAGCAATTGCCAGTTTTCCGCATTGCAGCCAAGTCGGGAACAGGTGGTTTGGATCTCCGCTTCATTGTCGCACTGTGGAAATACCCACAACCCGCCCCAGAGGCCACTGGCCGGGCGCTGTTCAAGCAGGATTTCTCCGTTGGGATTGCGAATCACCAGAAACAGGCACTGGCGAACCGGCTGCGTTCGGCGGGGCTTTTTGCCGGGGTAATCGCCGGGATTACCCCGAGACTTTGCCTGACAATCCTCTGCCAGAGGGCATTTCCCACAGGCCGGATTGCTGCGGGTGCAGAGGGTGGCGCCGAGGTCCATGATGGCCTGGGTGTATTCGGCCACGCGCTGTTCCGGGGTGTATTGCT
>JBFICU010000167.1:0-4597 GCA_041581855.1 Porticoccus sp.
CCGCTGAGGCCGAGAAAGGTCATGGGGTTGGCACCAAGCTTGGCGGCAAAACGGCTCATCTCAGCGAGACTTCGGGTAATCAGTACACTGACTGTATTCTGGCCCATCTGCATGGCAGCAGCCATGCCGGCGGCAATCGCATAGATATTTTTCAAGGCACCGGCGAGTTCCACTCCAAAACGATCCTTGTTGGCATAGACCCGAAAATAGCGAGAGCCCAACAATTTCTGAACAGAACGGCAAAGAGCGTCATCGCTGCTGGCGATCACCGTCGCGGTAATGGCTTTTCTGGCAATTTCTTTGGCCAGGTTGGGACCACTGATAACACCGACCCTTGCCTGTGGTAACTCTTCTTCGAGAATCTCGCTCATCAGCTTGAAGGTGCTGGCCTCAATGCCTTTTGCCGTACTGATAGCAATAGTACCCTCAGGAAGGAAAGGCTTTGCCTGGCGTGCCAGATCCCGGAATGCCTTGCTCGGCACTGAGAAGAACACAACCCGACACCCTTGTAGTGTCTGCTCCAAGTCACTGGAAAACTTTAAACTGTCCTCAAGATGGTAGCCCGGCAGGTAATTAACATTTTCACGCTTCTGCTGGCACTGGAGCACATTAGCAGCATCACGCATCCACAGGGTTACATCATGCCCGTTCGCAGCGACCATATTGGCGATGGCAGTCCCAAAACTGCCACCGCCGAGTACTGCAATTTTTTCTGGTACTGCCATGAGTCTACTTCTTGGTGATTAATCCTTGGATTATAGGGTGAATCACTGCGAAGTGGCTATGCGGCACTCTCAAACAACAGCTGATTGAGGCGTTTCACAAACAATGCCGGATTCTCCAACTGCTCCCCGGCCGACAGCACGGCTTGGTCGTAAAGCAGACCCACCAACTCGCTGGACCGCTGGTCGTTTTCTTCCTTGCCCAGTTGAGCCACCAGAGGGTGCTTCACGTTGATTTCAAGCACGGGTTTCTCCGCTGGAACTGGTTGACCCGCAGCTTCCATCATTTTGCGCATTTGCGGACTCAGGGCATGCTCCGCATACACCAGGCAAGCTGGGGAATCAGTCAGGCGACGGGTCTCGCGAACGCTTTCGACCTTCCCCCCCAGGCTACTGTTGATTTTGTTGATAATGGCAGAAGCTGATACTTCTTTGGCGGCTTTATCCTCTTCCGTATCATCAGAGCTCTCAGTGAGAATGGCATCTTCCAATTCACCTTTGGCAACATCCTGCAGGACTTTGCCCTCGAATTCGTGAACATGAGAGATAGTCCATTCATCGAGGCGTTCCGTGAGAAGCAGTACCTCAACATCATTCTTGTTGAACACTTCGAGATAGGCACTATTACGGGCAGAAGTAAGGTTTTCCGCAACCAGATAGTAGATTTTCTCCTGGCCTTCTTTCATACGTGAGACGTAATCCGCCAACGAAGCAGTGGCATCGCTGCCTTCTGTCTTGGTGGTGGCAAAACGGAACAGCCCGGCGATACGCTCGCGATTGGCAAAGTCTTCTGCCGGGCCTTCTTTCAGAACGGTGCCAAATTCCTTCCAGAACGTGTTGTAGTCCTCAGGCGATTCCTTGGCCATTTTCTCCAGCATATCCAGTGCGCGTTTCACCAACGCAGTGCGGATGCTATCAACGGCGGGGCTGTGTTGCAGAATTTCCCTGGAAACATTTAACGGCAGATCGTTGGAATCCAGCACCCCGCGAATAAATCTCAGGTACGAGGGTAGAAATTGTGAGGCGTCGTCCATGATAAAAGTGCGCTGGATATACAGCTTCAGACCACGGGACACTTCACGGTTATAAAGATCGAATGGAGCATGACCTGGAACATAGAGCAGGCTGGTGTAATCGAGCTTGCCCTCGACCCGGTTGTGGGTCCAGCTCAGCGGTGTCACAAAATCGTGAGTTAGATGCTTGTAGAACTCCTGGTATTCCTCGTCTTTGAGCTCGTTGCGCGGACGGGTCCAGAGCGCCGTGGCATCATTGATGGTCTCGTAGATATACTCGGATGCTTCGGCGTTCTCTTCACCATCACTACTCCCGGCTGGCTTTCTCAGGGCGACTGGCACGCCAATGTGATCTGAGTATTTTTTGACAATGGTCAACACCCGAATCTGAGCAGCAAACTCGAGCGCATCATCCTTGAGGAACAGGGTTATGGAAGTGCCACGATCCGCCTTTTCAATATCTTCAACGGTGTATTCTGCTTCACCCTGGCAAGTCCAACGCACTGCCTGATCCGCAGCCAAACCCGCGCGGCGGGTTTCCACGACAACTTTGTCAGCAACAATGAAAGCGGAGTAAAAACCAACCCCAAATTGGCCAATCAGTTGTGCGTCTTTTTTCTGGTCACCAGACAAGCCCTGCATGAATTGCGAAGTGCCTGATTTGGCTATTGTGCCAAGATTTTCGATGACCTCCTCTTTTGACATGCCGATACCATTATCATGAAGGGTAATGGTGCCTGCATCCGGGTCGAGATCAATACAAATGCGCAGATCGCTGTCACCCTCATAAAGAGCGGCATCAGCAAGCGCTTCAAAGCGGAGTTTATCTGCCGCGTCTGAGGCATTGGAAATCAGTTCACGAAGGAAAATTTCACGGTTGCTGTAAAGCGAGTGAATCATCAGGTGGAGAAGCTGTTTGGCTTCTGTTTGAAAACCGCGGGTTTCAACTGTCATAGCAATCAATGTCTCCCTGTTATGTGATTTATAGGATGAGACAAAGGTGGGGGCTAACCACGTGAATTCAAGCACTCATCACTAAAAATTCTCCATATAAATTCATTGGGATGCTTTTGACATAAAAAAGGCGGCCTGTAAGGCCGCCTTTTCCGTGCTTTTGAAAACCAGGGCTTTTACCAGCCAGTGATTTCCTTCAAGCCATTGCCGATATCAGCAAGACTGCGCACCGTCTTAACACCCGCATCTTCCAGCGCCCGGAACTTGTCGTCCGCAGTACCTTTACCACCGGCGATAATCGCGCCAGCGTGGCCCATACGCTTACCAGCCGGTGCGGTCACACCAGCAATGTAAGAGACAACCGGTTTGGTGACATTTTCCTTGATGTAAGCAGCGGCTTCTTCTTCTGCAGTACCACCAATTTCACCAATCATCACGATGGCTTCAGTAGCCGGGTCCTTTTCGAACATAGCCAGAATATCGATGAAGTTGGAACCGGGAATCGGGTCGCCACCAATGCCGACACAGGTGGACTGACCAAAACCAAAGTCAGTTGTCTGCTTGACGGCTTCATAGGTCAGTGTGCCGGAACGAGAAACGATTCCCACTTTGCCCGGCAGGTGAATGTGTCCAGGCATAATGCCAATTTTGCACTCACCAGGGGTGATCACACCCGGGCAGTTGGGGCCAATCAAGCGGACACCCAACTCATCACACTTGACCTTACAGTCCAGCATATCGAGCGTCGGAATACCTTCAGTGATACAAACGATCAGCTTGATGCCGGAGTTTGCCGCTTCCAGGATGGAGTCCTTACAAAATGGTGCTGGCACATAGATGACAGATGCCTCAGCGCCTGTTTGAGCAACAGCATCTGCCACAGTATTGAACACAGGCAAACCCAGGTGAGTAGTACCGCCCTTACCGGGAGTAACACCACCAACCATATTGGTGCCGTAGGCAATTGCCTGTTCAGTGTGGAACGTGCCCTGTCCACCAGTAATACCCTGGCAGATCACTTTAGTCGATTTGTTAATCAGGATAGACATTACTGGTTGCCCTCCGCTGCTTTAACTACCTGCTGGGCTGCGTCAGTCAGGCTGGTGGCGGCGATAATGTTCAAGCCGCTGTCAGCAAGGATCTTTGAGCCCAGTTCAGCGTTGTTTCCTTCAAGGCGGACCACAACGGGTACTTTTACGCCCACTTCTTCAACAGCACCCATGACGCCTTCAGCAATCAGATCACAGCGAACGATACCGCCGAAGATATTGATCAGCACAGCTTTGACTTTCTCGTCAGAGAGGATGATTTTGAATGCCTCAACAACACGCTCTTTGGTCGCACCGCCACCCACATCGAGGAAGTTGGCTGGTTGACCACCGTGCAGTTTGACAATATCCATAGTACCCATGGCCAGGCCAGCACCATTCACCATGCAGCCGATGTTTCCATCCAGTGCAACATAGTTAAGATCCCATTTGGCAGCATGTGCTTCACGTGCATCGTCCTGAGAAGGATCGTGCATATCCTGAAGCTTGCGCTGACGGTACATGGCATTGCCATCAATGTTGATCTTGCCATCAAGACAGTGGAGGTTACCCTCGTCTGTGATGACCAAAGGGTTAATTTCAAGAAGCGCCAGGTCGTAGTCCTGGAACAGCTTGGCCAGCCCCAGGAACAGCTTGGTGAACTGCTTGATCTGGTCAGCATTCAGCCCCAGTTTAAAGCCCAGTTCACGGGCTTGATACGGCTGCGCGCCAGTGAGCGGATCGATGACAGCCTTGAGAATTTTCTCAGGCGTTTCTTCCGCCACTTTCTCAATCTCAACACCACCCTCGGTGGAGGCCATGAATACGATGCGACGGGTAGATCGATCGATTACAGCACCCAGATAGAGCTCTTGAGCAA
>JBFICU010000168.1:0-4557 GCA_041581855.1 Porticoccus sp.
CGCTGTCCCCTTGCCATAACTTTTCTTGATAATCTAATCTCCGACTTCAGTCTTTTAAATGACGCGACCGCGGCGATTGACGTCTTGGGCGAGAAGCTCGGCAAAGGCTGAAACCTGCATGATGCCTAGATCTTCACCGCTTCGCGTACGTACAGCCACGGTCTGCGTTTCCACTTCCCTATCGCCGATTACCAGCAGATAAGGAACCTTCTGAATTGTGTGCTCGCGGATTTTAAAGCCGATCTTTTCGTTTCTCAAGTCATTTTCGACCCGGAAGCCTTTGTTTTTCAAGGCTTCAGCCACATTGGAAACGTAATCCGCCTGAGCATCGGTGATATTCATCACCACCGCCTGACAGGGCGCCAGCCAAGCTGGAAATGCACCTTCGTAATGCTCGATCAGTATACCGATGAAGCGCTCGAAGGAACCCAGGATGGCGCGGTGCAGCATCACAGGCACCTGTCGAGAACCATCTTCTGCCACATACTGGGCATCAAGGCGTCCCGGCATCGAGAAATCCACCTGGATGGTGCCACACTGCCACACCCGCTCGAGACAATCCTTCAGGGAAAATTCGATTTTTGGTCCGTAAAAGGCGCCTTCTCCTGGCAACAGCTCATAATCCAGACCTTTTGCCACCAGCGCGTCTGCCAAGGCTTTTTCCGCTTTATCCCAGACTTCATCACTGCCGACTCGCTGTTCCGGGCGAGTGGACAAGCGGATAATCACATCTTCAAAGCCGAAATCCCGGTACACCTCGAACAATAGGTCCGTGAAGGTGGACACTTCACTCTGGATTTGCGCTTCGGCACAAAAGATATGCGCATCGTCCTGCACAAAGCCGCGCACCCGCATCAGCCCCTGCAGGGTACCGGATGCCTCATTGCGGTGGCAGGAACCGAATTCTGCCAGTCGCAGCGGCAACTCACGGTAACTCTTCAAGCCCTGGTTAAATACCTGAATATGACAGGGACAGTTCATCGGCTTAACAGCATAATCCCGGGACTCAGACTCTACCGTAAACATGTTGTCTCGGAACTTGTCCCAGTGG
Organism: Porticoccus sp.; assembly: GCA_041581855.1. GTDB lineage: Bacteria > Pseudomonadota > Gammaproteobacteria > Pseudomonadales > Porticoccaceae > Porticoccus. The sequence continues at coordinate 1,052 of JBFICU010000168.1, forward strand.
CCTGAGCGTTCCCAGAGGGTACGATCTACCACCTGAGGGGTTTTGATCTCCCGGTAGCCATTGTGACGCTGTACCTCACGCATATAGCTTTCGATCTGGGTATAGATGCTCCAGCCCTTGGGGTGCCAAAACACCATACCTGGCGCTTCTTCCTGTATATGGAACAGATCAAATTTTTTGGCCAGTTTGCGATGATCGCGCTTTTCAGCCTCTTCCAAGCGGTGAAGATAGGCTTTTAATTCTTTCTTGCTGCTCCAGGCCGTGCCATAGATGCGCTGTAACATCTCATTATTGGAATCACCACGCCAATAGGCGCCTGCCACCTTCATCAACTTGAAGTACTTGAGCTTCCCGGTGGAGGGCACATGAGGGCCACGGCACAAATCTTCAAAGTCGCCCTGCCGATAAAGCGATAACGGCTCATTACTAGGAATACTTTCGATAATCTCGGCTTTATACGCTTCACCAAGCCCCTGAAAATAAGCAACGGCATCATCACGGGAAAGTACACGGCGCTCCACCGGACTATCAGCCGCTGACAGCTCGGCCATTTTAGCTTCAATAGCTTCGAGATCTTCGGGCGTAAACGGCCGCTGGTAGGAGAAGTCGTAATAGAAGCCATTGTCGATGACCGGTCCAATTGTCACCTGAGCATCGGGAAACAGTTGCTTCACCGCTTGCGCCAGCAGGTGAGCTGTCGAGTGACGGATGACTTCCAGCCCTTCATCAGACCTGTCAGTAATGATGGATAACTCGGTATCGGTTTCGATCAGAAATGAGGTGTCGAGCAGCTCGCCACCGATCTTTCCTGCCAGGGCGGCATTAGCCAGACCGGGGCCAATATCGGCTGCGACATCGTGAATAGTGACAGGGTTGGGATAACTGCGTTGACTGCCGTCAGGAAGGGTAATTACAGGCATATTGCATTCCTATTCCAGTGGTGACCCCTACCAAAGGCCACATGGTACATGCTGCATAGCAGCGCCAAGAGTAAGCGCGCCATTCTACCGGCTTAACATTGAGAATCAAGCTGTTATAGCCGGTGAAAAGGCGCAATTGAGGGTTGTCAGGGAAGGGGCCGACTGGTAAATTACGCGCCTCCTCGCAGAACACCTCTTTGCAGGCACGTAGCTCAGTTGGTTAGAGCACCACCTTGACATGGTGGGGGTCGGTGGTTCGAATCCACTCGTGCCTACCAAATAGAAAAGCCCACCTTATGCGGTGGGCTTTTTTTTACCTGAAAACCCTCCTTCCACTCAAACGCGCAGTCTCCTGCGTGCACTCATGCTCTAGTAGAGGGTAAACTGCCTTCCCTCCAAATATAAAATATAGTTAAGGGTTACATATGATGTTGCGGCTGCTTTTTATCTCCACAATTTTGCTCAACCTCCTTTTGAGCGGGTGCGCCACGTCTTCTGAGAACACCGGCATTGCGCGCTTTCAGGGTCAACCGCTGAACAATCTCACCAACAAGGTTGGCTCTCCCGATAACCAAGGGGCTCAAGGCTTTTACACCTGGGAGCACACCGAGCTCATCACCATCACTCGCGGGGGAGAAGAAACTGCGTTTACTCGAACCACAGTGGCCGCAACTTGCAGATTAACGACAGAGACAGATGGCTCAAATGTTATCTCCAAAGTGACACTGGAGGGCCATTATGATGTCTGTGACTTTTTTAGAAGCAAATTGATGTAACTCAAATAAAGGGGGGAAAGCAGGTTTCTTTTGCAACTATCGCCCGCCGGCACGGTCTGTTTGTTAATCCAGATATGTATAAAACCGGAAATCAAAATTACCAAAGGGTTCCCTTGTTATGAAAAAACACACACTCCTGGGGCTTATAGCCATTATACTGTTGGCCACTAATGTATATGCCGCTGACGGAGATAGCTTTACCTGCACAGTCGCCAGCATCTACAGATCAGGCGCAGGAATGTCGGTTGACACCCACGGAGAAATGCTCAAATTCTCAATCAATGGCGACATTCTATCGATTACAAACACTAGTGATGGCAAGACACAAACCTACGACCTGGATGTGCAAACCTTTAATCATTTTGCCGTGTTCGCCAAGAGCGAGGGGCAGATGATTTTTTCCTACCGTTTTGGAAGTGGGGCCTTTGAATGGTCGACCGGCTTTGGCAAGGCTGGCTTTAGCAAGGATAGTGGCCACGTAGGTCAGCAGATGCGGTTTGCTGGGTCATGTGTACCGAGTTAGCCCACCTTGTTAATAAAAAGCCCGTCTTCTAGGCGGGCTTTTTATTTCCTATAAACCCTACATGCACTCTCTAAAGCTGACGACCTCCGACCTCACTCGACTCGACCAACACCAGCTTTCCCTCTTGCAGATCCAATCGCACCAGTGCAAAAACAGGTACATTAATAGCGCCAATGGCCTCTCGGCCCTGCTCGTAGACTTTCTCCAGAACAAAACCGATTGCACAGACGTGACAGCCACTCTGCCGTAGCAGCTCCAGCATCGCCAAACTCGTTTTTCCGGTACCAAGAAAATCATCAATCAACAACACACGATCTGCTGCAGACAGATATTCTGCCGAAATACTCAACTCAACCATCTGCCCTTTCGTGTGGCTGGGTGCCGCGGCCGTAAAACATTCTCCAGCCATTGTTGCGGGGCGTTTCTTCCTGGCAAACACCATGGGCACCCCCAATGCCTGTGCAGTCGTCAATGCCGGAGCAATACCACTGGTTTCCGCCGTCACTACCAGGGAAATGTCCACGATGCCATCTTCGGAAAGGCGATAGGCAAACTCCTGCCCGATATCCGTCATCAACGCCGTATCGATACGATGGTTCAGAAAGCCACTGGCCTTGATCAAGCCGTTGCCGAGGTAGGTGGTTTGTGCCAGCAGACGTCTTGCCAGGCTGCAGCGTCGCTGCTTTTCAGATTGTGGGTCAAGTCCTGCCATGACGGCCACTGCGTCTCTCCTCACTCAATAAAGCAACCACTTCGTCGTCTCCAAGTTGCGGGAAGTCCCTGTAATAACTGCCCACCGAACCGCGATAATACGGTTCAACCAGAATGGCCACTACATCATCCACCTCGTTTTGCAATACGATTGCCGTGTCGGCAGGAATCACCGGAATAGCCACCACAATTTGGGACGGGCGGCGTTTCTTAAGATCGCTGATCGCTGCACGCATGGTCAGCCCCGTGGCGATGCCGTCATCCACCAGAATCGCCAGTTTCCCCTCAACCGGCACAGATGCATGACCGGCGAGATAGCGCCGTCGACGACGCCCTGCCTCCAGCACCTCGTCCCTAACCCGCTGCTCTAGCCAGTCCTGATCCAGCATGGCCAGCTCTCCCTCATCGCAAAGCAACTCGCCCTTTTCCGTGACAGCACAAACAGCATATTCGGGATTGCCGGGGTGGCCAATTTTTCGGGGAATAATTAAATCCAATGGCATATCGAGGGTTTGGGACACTTCCAGACCAAGGGGTACACCCCCCCTGGGCAGCGCATAGACGACACCCTCGACC
>JBFICU010000169.1:0-4531 GCA_041581855.1 Porticoccus sp.
AAAATTTTTGGCGAACCGGCCCGCGCGATTTCCCGCAACGCTATCATCCTCGGTGCAGGCTTCCTGCCATTGCTGGCCGCACCCTTAGTGCCCTACCAGACCGTGGGTATTTTTATCGCATCCATTATTCTCAGCGCCGGAGCAGCTACCCTGTTGATCCTCCCAGCCATTCTGACGCTAATGAAGAAACTGATTTTCAAGGTGGAGGTGTAACACCATGAAGAAGAGCAACCCTATGAAAATAACACGCACACTTTTACTCGCCGGTGGCCTGCTGGCTTCCCTGTGCCTGACCGGTGCCAATGCCGAGATCGCACCCGGGGTGGATGAAATCATCCACCGCGCCAACCAGACATCCTACTATCAGGGCAAGGATGGTCGCGCCCAGGTAATGATGACCATCACCGACAGCCAGGGACGCGAGCGTGAACGACGCTTCACTATTTTGCGGAGAGACGTCTCCGACAGCGACGACATTGCCGGAGAAGCCTACAACGGTGACCAGCAGTTCTATGTGTTTTTCCAGCGCCCGGCAGACGTCAACAAAATGGCCTTTCTGGTATGGAAACACCTGGGCAGCGATGACGATCGCTGGCTCTACCTGCCCGCCCTCGATCTGGTGAAACGCATTGCCGCCTCTGACCAGCGCACCAGCTTTGTCGGCTCCGATTATTTCTATGAAGATGTCAGTGGCCGCGATATCAACGCCGACAACCATGAGCTACTGGAAGTGACCGACAACTATTACGTGTTGAAACACACCCCCAAAGATCCGGACAGCGTGGAGTTTTCCCACTACGTCATGTACGTGCACAAAACCAGTTTCATCCCGGTACAGACTGAATATTTTGACAAGAATGGCGAAAAATACCGCGTAGCCACGGCCCTCGGCGTGGATACCATCGACGGCTACCCCACCGTCACAAAGGCCAGTATGGAAGACCTGCGCAGTGGCAGCAAAACCCTGATGAGTTACAGCGCTGTCACCTACAACGTGGGCCTGCCTGAAGAGATTTTCAGCGAGCGCTACCTGCGCCGGGCACCCGTAAACTATCTGCGCTGATCGGATACGAGACAAATGAAAAGGACTGTCAGCACCCTGCTATTTTTCACCGCCATCCTGGCCAGCCTGTCGGCAATGGCGGAACCACCGCTGCCCGGAGGACTCGGTGAAAACAAACCCTCGTCCGGCGGACCAACCCTGCCGAGCGGGCTGGATTTACCCGGCAGTGCTGATGCTGAACCCTCTCTGCCTTCCGGGCTGGGGGAGGACAGCACTTTCAGTAGTTCAACCGAAGACTACAGTCCCTTTTCCCTGCACGGCTTTGCTGAAACACGGGTCGGCCAGCGTCTTCACGATGATGAACTGCAACGGAATACCTCCATCGGTGAGGGCCGGGTGCAACTATCCCTCGATTATGCCGGCGACAAAATGACCGCCAGTATGTCCGGTGACTTCCTGCTGGACGATGTACAACGGGACGAGTCGGTACAACTGGATCGCGGCCGCGGCCCCTTTGACCTGCGTGAAGCCTGGATTCAGGTACCAGTCAACCAGCATCTTGATGTGAAAGCCGGGCGCCAGATCCTTACTTGGGGCGTTGGCGATCTGCTGTTTATCAACGACCTGTTTCCCAAGGACTGGAACAGCTTCTTCAGCGGTCGTGATACCGAATACCTGAAAGCTCCCTCTGATGCCCTGAAAATGGCCTTCTATTTCGAACCCGCCAACCTGGACGTGGTGTATGTGCCGGAATTCGACAGCGACCGCTTTATCGACGGCCGCCGCATCTCCTTCTACAACCCGCTGATCGGTGATCACAGCGGTCGCGATATGCCGGTGAACCCTGACTTTCCCCATGGCCGGGAGTTGGCCCTGCGGCTTTACAAGAACCTGGCAGGGGCTGAACTGGCTTTCTACGGCTACGACGGTTATTGGAAAAGCCCTAATGGTTTCGATCCACTGAAGAGCCAGAATACCTTTCCCGAATTGCGGGTTTGGGGTGCCAGCCTGCGTGGCAATATGGGCAAGGGCATCGCCAGTGCCGAAGTGGGCTACTACGACTCGCGGGAAGATCGGGACGGTGACGATCCGCTGATCAACAACAGTGAGACCCGGCTATTGCTGGGTTATGAACAGGAGCTGGTGCCCAACCTGACCGGCGCGCTGCAGTACTACGTGGAGCGCATTGAGGATTACGACGACTACCGGGACAACCTGCCAACGGGCATGCCGCAGCGAGACAAGTACCGGCAGCTGCTGACCAGTCGCCTGACCTGGTTAACCCATAACCAGAATGTCACCTGGTCGATGTTTGTGTATTACTCGCCCACTGACAAAGACTGGTACGCCCGACCCAAAGTGAGCTGGAAAGTCTCCGATCAACTTTTGCTGGAAACAGGTATCAATAGTTTTGGCGGCCGAGATGAAACAACCTTTTTTGGCCAGTTCGAAGAGGCCAGCAACCTCTACGCGGCGATCCGCTACAGTTTCTAAAGCCGTTTTTTATTCAGGGTGCCAACCGTGAAATAGTCCAGTCGCCCTCTTCCAACAGGTACTGGAAGCGGTCGTGGAGGCGGTTTTCGCCCCCCTGCCAGAACTCGAATTCTCTCGGTACCACACGGTAACCTCCCCAGAAATCCGGCACGGGGACTTCACCTGCAGCAAACTTTTCCTTCATTTGCAGAAACTGTGTTTCCAGCGCCTGGCGCGAGGTAATCCGTGAACTCTGCTGGGAGGCCCAGGCCGCCAGCTGGCTGCCCCTTGGACGCTTGAGAAAATATTTCAACACCTCGGTCTTGGAGAGCCTCTCCGCCCGCCCGCCGATAATCACCTGGCGATCCAGTCGCAGCCAGGGAAAGATCAGGCAGACATTGGGATTAGACGCCATATCATGTGCCTTGCGGCTGCCCAGGTTGGTGTAGAACATAAAACCCTGCTCATCGAAGCCCTTCAGCAGTACCGTGCGCTGCCAGGGTTTACCCTCCCCATCGACTGTCGCCAAACACATGGCAGTCGGGTCGGACAGGTCTGAATGGATAGCCTGTTCCATCCACAGATTGAATTGTTCAAATGGCGAGTCCTTCAGCGACTCCCTGGTCAGGCGACCATGTTGGTATTCTCGGCGGGTATCTTCCAGCGACATTAATCTTCTCCCAGGACAAGCTGCATTTTAGCCCGCTTGCAGAAGCACTGTCCCGCCTGTAGCAGAATCTTTACCTCCCAGCGCTTCTCCACCAAGAAACTGCTGATATTCCCTTGGCAGCAACTTAGAATGGTTCTGTTCGAAGCTTGTTGATCCGAAAGGAGCAATCCATGTCACCCTTCAAAGGCCTTGCTGTCACAGCCAGCTTGCTCTATAGCCCACTGCTGTTTTGCCAGGAGGGCACCTTTATTACCGAAGAAGACTTACTGGGCGACCTACCAGTAGTGACTTCGGTATCGCGTATGGCTCAACCGCTATCAAAGGTTCCTGCCAGTGTCACCATTATCGATCAACAGATGATCAAAGCCTCTGGGGCGCTGACCTGGGTAGATGTCTTTCGCCTGGTACCGGGATTTGAGTCTTACTATATCAACGGCAACCGCTACGGTATTTCCTACCACGGCTACGGCAGAGAATTTCCCAATCATCTTGAAATCATGGTAGACGGACGTTCCATCTACGACCCTCTTTTTGCCAGTATTGAGTGGGGATCCCTTGGCATCGGTCTTGATGATATTGATCATATAGAAATTGTTCGCACCTCCAACGCGCCCGCCTATGGCTCCAATGCCTTTTTGGGGGCCGTGAATATCATCACCCGCAAACCGGTCCAAGAGCAGGGCTGGCATATCAGCGCCACCAAGGGCGAACAGCAAACCCGGAATAGCAATATTCGTTACAGCGGCAACGCCGGCAAACTGGACTACCGCGCCAGTTTGAATTACGAACACAACGAGGGTTTCCCCTCAGTCACTGGCGGTGAAAACCCGGGACCAATGGATGATGGCAAGGAAAAACTGGCGTTGAACCTGCGCGGCATGTACACCCCCAACATCAGCGATACATTCGATTTTCAGGTTGGCTATAGCCACAGTAATATGGGCTGGGGAGATGCAGATCACCCTGATGAGTACTCACAAGTCGAGTTCGACAACCAGTTCCAGTCAGTAAAATGGACCCGGGACTTAGAAGACGGTGACGGGGTGCAGGTACATTTTTATCACAACAAGCTTGAAGGGGAGAATTACGTCAATCTGGGCAGGCTATCTAACCTGCTCTCACAGGAGTTGGGATTTACTATTACCCCAGCGCAGGTGCCGGCTTTTTTCCAGACGATTGATCCCGACCTGAACATTCAGGACCAGGATTACATCACCGGTTTTCGCGGTATTGAATCGGAACGCTTCGATCTGGAGCTGGAAAACCACCTTCAGCTTACTGATACCCTCCGCACTACATGGGGCACCGGCATACGCTACGACAGCATCAAGGGTGAATCGGTACTGGGCAACAATGACCGGCAGTCTCTGACCAGCAAGCGCCTA
>JBFICU010000170.1:0-4521 GCA_041581855.1 Porticoccus sp.
CTCAATGCAGAAATTGTTGATACCTTTTGTCGGGAGAGTCTGGCGACAGGAGCCGATGTTACCGTCGGGATGGCCCCCTACCCACTGGTTCACGCCAGCTTCCCCATGATGAAAAAGACCGTGCTCCGTTTTCGGGACGGCGAGTACTGCAACTGCAACTTGTTTGCTTTCCTAACCCCCGAGGGACGGGAAATAGCCGACTTTTGGCGAAAAATTGAAAACCAGCGCAAAAAGCCCATTATCCTGATTGGCCTGCTGGGGTGGTGGTCAGTACTTCGCTACCGGCTTGGACTACTGTCGCGGGACGAAGCATTGGCTCGGCTGTCAAAAAAACTGGGCTTAAAGCTCAGCGCCGTCACCCTGCCTTACGGCAATGCCGCCGTTGACGTGGATTCCATTTCAGATTTCACACTGGTGGAAAACAAACTGTCGGCAACACCGCCAAGGCCCTGATACCCGACATAAGAAACGCCGCTGCTAGCGGGATATGTCGAATATTTTTGTTGCCGAGGGCACAAAACATCCTTTGCTTCGCTGGTAATGGCGACTTTCCAGTTCTAGTGTCCAGCCGGATTCCACCGTTTTCAAACTATAGCGATTATAAAGCGCCACCTCCCCATGCTCCCCCAGCGCCGAAGAGGAAGGAATCCCGATCACCGGCACCTCCTTCCCCTGCACCTTAAGCATTTCGTGCTTCCATTTATGGCTGTGCCCGTGCAGTAATAATTCGGCACCGTGGCGACTGACCACATCGACAAGCGCCCCTGCATCACACAAGCGTTTACGCCATTTCTCCTGGCCGGGAATGGGGGGGTGATGCAAATAAACTACCCGGAAAAGGCCTTGGGATCCCGTATCTTTGAGTAAAACGGAAAGCTTCTCCAGTTGCTCACGACCCAACTGGCCCGTAGCAAAGAAAGGGGCCGTCGGCAACGCACTGTTTAGGCCGATAAACGCGATGCCATCCCGTACATTAAGGCTCGGAAATGCTTGCTCCAAAAATGCCGGCTCACCGCTGCCATCAGAACGCAGATAAGGCCGCCACTTGGAATAAGTGTCCTGCCAAGACTCTGCGATATAACTGTCATGGTTCCCCGGCACCACACTGATATCCGCTGCCACTGCCAACTGATCGAGCCAGCGACGAACCTGGGAAAACTCGTCCGGCAACCCCAGGTGTGTCAGATCACCAGTAACCAGAAGATAGTTTGCGGACATTAATCTCAGATCTGTGCAAAGGGCGGATAGGACCTCGGCGCTGTGTTCCTGGCGGCGTTTTCGGCGCCAGGAAAGATAGCCCAGGAGCCGCTTATTGAGTAACTGAGAAAAAACCACATCAGTGAGATCCGACAGATGAAGGTCGGAGATATGAAGAAATACCTGCTTTGTCTCAGCACTCATCTTTGCGATGCCCATTATCAGAAAATCCGCAAGGGCAGACTTCTTTCACAACTAAACAGCAGGACTGCCTGCAGGATATTTTGCCGTGATAGCGGCGAATGCGGCAATGATTTGGTCAATTTGCTCGGGGCTATGAGCCGCGCTGACACTGCAACGCAACATACTGTTCTCAGTGGGTGATGCCGGCGGCACAACCAAATTGACATAAACCCCCGCTTCCAACAAAGCCTGCCAGCTCTGCAGCGCCTGAACCCGATCCTTAATGGTGACAGCTACAACCGGGCTGACGCTGGGCCCAACAGCCAGGTCTAACTTTTTCAGTCCGGTATAGAGGCGGTGGGCGTTTTCCCATAAACGTTCCCTGCGCTGCGGCTCTTCGCTGAGGATTTTTAGTGCTGTACGTACAGAGGCAATCACACCGGGCGTCGCCGAAGCAGTGAAGATATAGGAACGCACACTGAAACGAATGGCCTCGAGTAATGCATGCCGACTGATGCAAAAGCCACCCGTAGCGCCAAGACTTTTACTGAAGGTCCCTGCAATAAAATCAACATCATCCTCCACACCGGCTGCCTCGGCAGCACCGCGGCCATGTTCGCCGAGAACACCCATGGAGTGCGCCTCATCCACCAACAGATAACCGCCGTAGCGTCGTTTTAGTTCGGCGATTTCCTTTAACGGCGCAACATCACCGAGCATGCTGTAGATGCCCTCGACCACTATCAGAGTGTTGCCGGTCCGATCACCCAGGCGTTTCAAGCGCTTTTCCAGATCATGGGTATCACTGTGCTTGAAACGGATAATTTCCGCACCGCTCAGCTGGGCACCGGCATAAATACTGGCGTGGCTGTCAGCATCCAGCAAAATGACGTCACCCGGCCCCGCCAGGGTTGCGCACATACCCTGGGTAGCTGCGTAACCAGTGGTGAAAACGATTGCTTGCCCCACCCCATAAAACTGCGCCAGTTCCTGTTCCAGGGCAATATGCTCGGCAAAGGTGCCATTAGCCATACGGGAACCTGTCGTTCCCGTCCCCCAGGTTTCTGCTGCAGCTCTGGCGCTGGCAATACAACGAGGCTCGAACGACATACCGAGGTAATTATTGGTACCGGCGAGGATAACCTGGTGGCCATTAACCACCCCTTCAGTTGCCGAGGTAATTTTTTCTGTCACAGCTCCAAATGGAACGATACCAATGGCTTCGAGTTCAGCACGAACTCCAGCCATAGACTGAAATTTATCGAGAAGCATGGAAAAGGTAGTACCTCCTGATGAAGACACAGGAGCCGGAAAGCACCGGCTAACCGTTGAGTTCTTGCAGCTTGCGAGCCAGATCACCGACGGTATTGATATCAGGCAGAATATTCAGGGAGATGGATATATCAAAATGGTCTTCAATATGCTCAATCAGCTCCATCACCTGAAGCGAACTGAGCCCCAGCTCGGTCACCAAGTCAGTATTCTCAGTAAACTCGACATCTGGTTTGATGGTACGCAGTACTGTGTAAATGTACTCAACGTAGATATTGTAATTTGGCATTGTTTTAGAACCCAGCTCGGTTTTCTATCGGGCAACGATATCACATCATTCGCCTTGCACCTCTGGCGTCAGTTGGATAGATTGCAGCAACCGGGACTATACCCCAGGGCCATTATTCATTGCCATACCAATACTGCCCCCCCGTACCCGAACAATTCTTTCGAGAGAACCCGTTGAGTTCATTTCAGAGTACTTCAATCAGCCCACCCACTACCCCGAGGGTATGGCTGATCAATGCCTATCGCGCAGGCGAGCTAAGCCAGATGAGGGCCTTGGCAGACGCCCTGGGTTGGCCTTGCGAAGAGAAACAACTGGTGTACCGAAAATGGGCTTTCCGCTGCAATCTCTTTCGTGGCGATGACCTCAGTGGGATCGACCGGATAAAGTCGAGTCCCCTTAAGGCACCCTGGCCAGATCTGGTTTTCTCTGCGGGCATGCGCAATGAGCCCGTTTGCCGCTGGATCAGAAACCAGTCGGGAGGAAAAACCCGCATTGTTCACATTGGCCGCCCATGGGCGGACCCCGAATGGTTTGATCTGGTCATTACGACGCCCCAATACCGGCTACCCCATCGCCACAACGTGCTACAGAACACGCTCCCTCTGCACTGTATTAACGCCCAGTTACTCCGTGACACCAGAGCACAATGGGCCGACAAGCTGGCGCATTTACCCAAACCGCTGATTGCCGTCATCGTTGGGGGGAACAGTGGACCTTATACCCTGGGCATAAAGGCAGCGCGACGTCTGGCTCAGCAGGCATGTGAGCTGGCCAGAGCAAAGGGCGGTTCCCTGTTGATCACAACAAGTGCCCGCACACATCCCACTGTCAGCCATTGCCTGAAGTCCATTACCGACACGCCAATGGTCTTCTACCAATGGCAGGCCAACGATGGTCAGAATCCCTATCTGGCTTTTCTGGCCATGGCAGACGAGCTGATCGTCACAGCGGACAGCGTCTCTATGCTGTCTGAAGCCTGCGCCACCGGCAAACCGGTACACATGTTTGATTTGGGAACGGATAAATACGGCATGCGCGGCAGCAGTGATCACACTGAAGGGGGTAATGACTTCAGCCTGTCAACACTCGCCTATCGGGCACTGATGCGCTGGGGATGGCAACGACTGAGCAGGGATATCACTCTGATACACCAACAGCTGGAACACTCTGGACGAGCCTGCTGGCTGGGTAGCGAGACCGCTGTTACGCCCTGCACCGATGACAGCGACAAGCAGCGAGCAGTGAAACGTGTCAGGGAATTAATGGGCCTGGTTGGCTAATTGCTCAGGGCTGACCAGCTTGGCGCCCGCTTTGCTCAGCTCATAAATACGGTCTGCCGCGTCAACGATCGCCGTATCATGCGAAACAGCCAGAATGGTCAGCTCTGATTTCAACTGCGCCATGGTCTCACATACTTCTCGCTCACTGACGGGGTCCAGAGCACTGGTTGCCTCATCCAGAATCAGCAGTTGTGGACGTTTGATCAACGCGCGGGCAATCGCAATACGCTGACGCTGCCCACCAGACAGTTTGCCCCCGCGCTCTCCAACAATCGTGTGAATGCCTTCAGGAAAAGATGA
>JBFICU010000171.1:0-4504 GCA_041581855.1 Porticoccus sp.
CCATGGAACGCAGGCTGGCGTTGTGCTGGCGACGCTTTTCGTTTTGTTTGGCGCGTTTGCGTGCTTGGGGTGAGTTAGCCACCTGGGTACTCCTCTCAAAAATGAGTCTGAATTCAAGGCGCGGGAATATACATTGTTTGACCCCATAGATCAACTAAGCGGCAGCATAAAAAAGCTGCCGATATGGTTCGCATAGCTGTAGTTTTTGTCGCGGAGCCTACTGGCGTATGAGTGAGCGGAGATGGTAGGTGTGCCGTGCTACCCTCGGTAGCATAAAGTCTCTATGATTTGCCCTTTCACGAGTTGGCGGTCAAGGCGGGACTACTTTGCAGCATCAGGAAAAAGACTGTGCACCTCAGGTTCAGGATACCCCTGATCCAGAGGCGCCTTCATCAGCTGAACAGATTAAGTCTGCCAAACCGGCTCGTGGTTTATTGCGATCCAGTGGCGTGGTCAGCAGCATGACCATGCTGTCCCGAATTCTGGGGCTGATCCGCGATATGGTGTTCGCCCGAGTCATTGGCGCTGATGCCTTGGCCGATGCTTTTTTTGTGGCATTTAAAATCCCCAATTTCTTTCGCCGCTTGTTTGCTGAGGGGGCATTTTCTCAGGCGTTCGTACCTGTACTGGCTGAATATCGTGAAAAAGGCAGTCCTGCCGCAGTCAAAGCGCTGTTAGATAGCGTCGCTGGTGTCTTGGGATCGGCACTGATTGCACTGACCCTGGTGGTGGTGCTGGCTTCGCCCCTCGTCACAGGACTGTTTGCTTTTGGTTTCTGGCTCGATTATCCGGATAAATTTGCCGCTGCCAGCGATATGCTCCGAATTACCTTTCCCTACTTGTTGCTGATTTCACTGACGGGTTTGGCTGGAGCCATCCTCAACAGCTATGACCGGTTTGCCGTGCCGGCTTTCACGCCGGTGTTACTGAATATCACCCTGATTGCTGCTGCATTGGTTGCTGCACCCTGGTTTGCCACCCCGGTCTATGCTCTGGCCTGGGGGGTGCTTGCTGCCGGTGTTGTGCAGCTGCTGTTCCAGTTGCCCTTCCTTGCGCGCATTCACATGGTCCCTTATCCCCGTATGGACTGGCGGGACAGCGGCGTCAGACGCATTTTACGGTTGATGGCGCCGGCGATCTTTGGCGTTTCGGTCAGTCAGATCAATTTGTTGTTGGACACGGTGATCGCCTCATTCCTACCCACAGGTAGTATTTCCTGGCTGTATTACTCTGATCGTTTGTCTGAACTGCCACTTGGCGTGTTTGGTGTCGCGATTGCCACAGTGATTCTGCCGAGTTTGTCCCGCCAGCATGCGGCGCAGACCCCTGAAGTGTTTAATCGCACTCTGGACTGGGCATTGCGGATGATCCTCCTGGTTGCCGTCCCCGCTGCAGTGGCTTTAGTGATACTGGCAGAGCCGATTCTGCTGTCACTCTTCTACTACGGGGAAGTGATTACAGCCCGTGATATGAGCATGGCTTCACTGAGTCTGCGAGCCTATGCCTGTGGTCTGGTTGCCTTTATGTTGATCAAGGTGTTAGCGCCAGGTTTTTTTGCCCGTCAAGACATGAAAACACCGGTAAAAATAGGGGTGATTGCACTGGTCAGCAATATGGTGCTGAACCTGCTGTTTGCTGTGCCCTTGCATCTCTATTGGGGTGTAGGGCACGTGGGGTTGGCGCTGGCAACAGCCATTTCGGCCATGCTGAATGCTGGCCTGTTGTATAAGGGGTTGCGTCGACTGAAAGTCTATCGTCCTGAACCGGGTTGGGGGCGTTTTTTTGCGATGCTCTTTACGGCATCAGGTGCTATGGCGCTGGTGCTAACGGGCTTTATTTACTATCTACAGGACTGGCTATTGTGGGCATGGTGGCAGCGAGCTGGCTGGCTGGCCCTGATCTGCAGTTCTGGTGCCCTCGTGTACGGGGTCTGTTTGCTGCTGGGCGGCTTACGTCTGTCACATTTGCGTCATCACTAGGTAGGGGAGCCGGCTCCTGAATGCTCGTCATAGCGCGATGGTGCAATCCACTGCAAAAGTGATTGGCGCCAGGTCCTGCGCCTGTTTTCACCTATTCGGCTGGGTTATACTCCCGCCTTCGTTTTTTCAGGTATAACCACCTGTGGCCGTAGACCAGTGATCGGGATAAAGGGACAGTTTATACGCGGGTTGCGTAATCTCAGACCCGAGCACAAAGGTTGCGTGGCCACCATCGGCTCTTTTGATGGGGTGCACCGGGGACATCGGGCAATTCTGCAACAACTGCGGGACAAGGCGGATGAATATCAGCTACCTTCGGTAGCGATTATCTTCGAGCCTCAGCCTCAGGAATATTTTTCCGGTGAACAGGCGCCAGCTCGGCTGATGCGCCTGCGGGAAAAAGTGGAAGCGCTCCTGGAGGAGGGAGTAGATCGAGTCCTGTGCCTGCAGTTCAATCGAGTTTTGCGTAGCCTGTCAGCACGAGAGTTTATCGATCAGGTATTGCTGGACGGGCTTGCTGTACGCTGTTTGGTGGTAGGCGATGATTTTCGCTTTGGCCACGATCGCAGTGGCAATTACCAGTTGCTGCAACAGGTGGGTGCCGCGCAGGGTTTTGAGGTAATTGATACCCATACACTGGAATATGTCGGTGAGCGTATTAGTAGCACACGCATTCGACAAGCTCTGGAGGCGGGTGATTTTGCCCTGGTTGAGGCCCTACTGGGGCGGCCCTATCAAATTACAGGGCGCGTGGTATACGGACAGAGGCTTGGGCGGCAGCTGGGTATTCCCACTGCTAACGTGCAGCTTAACCGCTATCGGGCGCCCTTGAGCGGGGTGTATGTGGTCGAAGTGCTGATCGACCACAAAAGGTTCCCCGGCGTCGCGAATGTCGGCGTGCGGCCGACAGTGGGCGATTTAGTCAAGCCAGTGCTGGAAGTCCATCTGCTGGATTATGACGAGTCGCTATACGGCCTCAGGATTCACGTGGAGTTTAAACAAAAGGTTCGAGAGGAGCGCAAGTTTGCCTCCCTGGATCAGATGGTAAAACAAATTCATAACGATATTGCTGTGGCCCGAGAGTATTTTGCCGGGCGCCAACTTGATACTGGTAAAAGATGACTGACTATAAAACGACCCTCAATCTCCCAATCACTGACTTTCCCATGAAAGCCAATCTGGCGCAGCGAGAGCCGGCCATGCTGAAGGCTTGGCAGGACTCAGGTCTCTACCAGAAAGTGCGGGAACAACGCCGCGGACGGAACAAGTTTATTCTCCACGACGGTCCGCCCTATGCCAATGGCGATATCCATATCGGTCACTCCGTCAACAAAGTCCTGAAGGATATCGTTGTCAAATCCCGCACCTTGAGTGGTTACGACGCGCCCTATGTGCCGGGCTGGGATTGCCATGGTCTGCCGATTGAGCACCAGGTGGAAAAGAAAATTGGTAAGGCCGGGGTCAAGGTGGATTACCGCACTTTCCGGCAAAAGTGTCGTGAATATGCCCGCCGTCAGGTAGACGGTCAGATGAAGGATTTTATCCGCCTGGGCGTAATGGGCGATTGGGATAACCCCTACCTGACCATGGACTTCAAGTTTGAAGCCAACATCATCCGAGCTTTGGGCAAGATTATTGAAAACGGCCACTTGGTGCGCGGGTTCAAGCCGGTTTACTGGAGTGTGGTTGGTGCGTCTGCACTTGCGGAGGCGGAAGTCGAATACCAGGATAAGACCTCATTCTCCATCGATGTGGCCTTTCCTGTGGCAGATACCGACGCCTTTACCAGGGCGATGGGTACTGTGGAGGGCGAAGGCGACATCGCCGTTGCCATTTGGACCACAACGCCTTGGACATTGCCTTCAAACCAGGCTGTCAGCATTCATCCTGACCTGGAATATGTGCTGGTTCAATGTGATGCTGGTAATGGGTTGGGTCGCTACTTGCTCGCAGAGGGACTGCTGTCATCCGTTATGACCCGCTGGGGCGTCGAGCAATATCAGGTGGTAGGTCGCGCCAAAGGCGAACGCTTTGAAAACCTGCTGTTGCAGCACCCTTTCTACGACCGCCAGGTGCCGGTGTTGTTGGGTGATCATGTCACCACCGAAGCGGGTACCGGCTGCGTGCACACTGCTCCGGATCACGGTATGGATGACTTTGTGGTGGGCGGCAAATATGGCATTGGCACGCTCAACTACATCGACGATAACGGTTACTTTCGTGACAGTGTTGAGATGTTTGCCGGCGAACACGTCTACAAGGTAGACGAGAAAGTCGTTGAGCTGTTGCAGGAGCGGGGCAGGCTGCTCTCCTGTGGAAAGATTACTCACAGTTACGCGCATTGTTGGCGCACCAAGACCCCGTTGATCTATCGGGCGACGCCACAGTGGTTTATCGGCATGCACAAAAATGGCTTGCTCGACAAAGCTAAGGAAGCGGTCAAAGGCGTTACCTGGCACCCCTCATGGGGGCAGGCGCGTATCGAAGCCATGCTCGAAAATAGCCCCGACTGGTGTATTTCACGC
>JBFICU010000172.1:0-4490 GCA_041581855.1 Porticoccus sp.
CCGGAATGATTTTTTCTACGGTGCATTGCAGGATTCCATCCATTAAGCGGGCAGTAATTAAGTCGCCGGGAGTGGTGTCGCTAACATGGCGCAAAATCTGCTGCCGTTCGTCCATCACAATAGCATACCCTCGTTCCAGGGTATTTAGGGGGCTTACTGCATTCAGTAGCTGTAATGACGTTTTCCAGCGATGTTGTTTTTGCTCAAGTTGCTTGCCCATAGCCCTCTGCAAACGTTCTGACAGACTGTTATGTCGTTGTTGTTGGCGTTTCAGCTCAATTCCCGGGTGAACAGCACCTAGACGTTTTTCCAGGTGCTGTAACAGCGTCTGGCGCTGCCCGGTGGACATCAGTACTTGTTGCTGCAGGCGCTCACTTAAGTAAGTTAAGCGCCGTTGCTGGTGTCGCAACTGTTCACCAGGATGACGCAGGCGTTTGCCCAGGCTATCAGTTCTTTGGCTGGTCGATTGTAGGTGGCGGGTGATGGTTCTCAGCAGCACTTTTTCCAAGTCGCGAAACTGGTTGATCAGTTTGCTGCCATCGGGACTGAGCACCTCGGCCGCTGCAGAAGGCGTGGGAGCACGGTAATCCGCCACGAAATCGGCAATGGTGAAATCTACTTCATGTCCTACGGCGCTCACGATGGGGATGTGGCTGTTATAGATAGCCCTGGCAACGACTTCTTCATTGAATGGCCAAAGGTCTTCCAATGAGCCGCCGCCGCGCCCCACGATCAATACATCGCATTGATTGTCTTCATTGGCCAGGGCTATAGCGTCTGCAATTTGTGCTGCTGCTTCTTTGCCCTGCACGACAGTTGGGTAAATGCGTACCGGAATCGCGGGAAACCGACGAGCCAATACCGAAAGGATGTCATGTAATGCCGCGCCACTGGGTGAGCTGACAATGCCGATTCGTTGCGGAAGTGTGGGCAAGGGGGCCTTGTGGGTGTCGCTGAAAAGGCCTTCGGCAGCCAGCCGACTTTTCAGTGCATCAAATTGTCTTTGCAGTGCCCCGTAGCCAGCCTGTTCAATGTGTTCGACGATGAGTTGAAAGTCGCCACGTCCCTCGTAAAGGCTAACCCGGCAGCGAGCCAGGACGTGGTCGCCGTTATCCGGGCGAAAGGTGGTGAGGCTGATGCGGTTGCGGAACATGGCGCAACGCACCTGGGCCTGTTCATCCTTGAGGGTGAAGTACCAATGTCCTGATGCAGGACGAGACAGATTGGAAATTTCGCCCTCTACCCAGACCAGCGGCAGGTGGGTTTCCAACAGCTGGCGGGCGCGGCGGTTCAGTTGTGAGACAGTCAGGGTGACGGGTGGATTTTCCATGTCACCATTGTCCACCGGGGGCGTATGGAGTCAACGAGTAAAACCATTTTTTACAGGGGGTTGCTAACCGTTTGGAATGGTTAAAAAACGTGTGTTTTGATGGTCGAGAGCCTATAATGCCGTGCTTACTTTTTATGGATACCTTCGCAGGCCAAGCTATCTTGCTGACCGCCGGTTCCAGTTTTCACCGCCTATGAGGTAAGCCGTCCCGATGTTGCGAATCGCAGAAGAAGCACTCACATTTGATGATGTCTTGCTAGTGCCCGGTTACTCCGAGGTCACGGCAAAGGACGTATCGTTAAAAACCCGCCTCAGTCGACGTATCGAAATGAATATCCCGCTGGTCTCTGCAGCCATGGATACCGTGACAGAATCCCGTCTGGCCATTGCTTTGGCTCAGGATGGCGGTATCGGTATTATTCATAAGAGCATGACGATCGAAAAACAGGCACTCGAAGTGCGTGCCGTCAAGAAATTTGAGAGTGGCGTGGTCAAGGATCCGATCACTATTGATGCAGAGGCCCCGGTCAGCGCACTGCTGGCCCTGACCCGTGAAAATAATATTTCCGGCGTGCCAGTCATCAGAAATGGTGAACTTGTCGGGATCGTCACCCGCCGCGATGTCCGTTTTGAGCCCAGTCTTGAGTTGTCGGTGGCTGCGATCATGACGCCAAAAGAGCGCCTGGTCACTGTTAAGGAAGGTGCCAGTGCTGATGAGGTTAAGGCGCTGTTGCACAAACACCGTATCGAAAAAGTGCTGGTGGTCAATGATGCCTTTGAGCTGCGGGGACTCATTACCGTTAAGGACATCGACAAAGCTGAAAAATACCCTAACGCCTGCAAGGATGACCAGGGTCGCCTGAGGGTCGGTGCTTCTGTCGGCACCAGTCTGGATACTGATGATCGTGTGGCCGCACTGATCCGCGAAGGAGTGGATGTGCTTGTCGTCGATACAGCTCATGGACATTCCCTCAACGTGCTCAATCGAGTACGTCGCATCAAGGAAATGTACCCTGAAGTGGATGTGATCGGCGGCAACATTGCTACCGCTGAAGCGGCGCTTGCCTTGGCTGAAGCGGGAGCCGACGGTATCAAAGTGGGCATCGGTCCAGGTTCTATCTGTACTACCCGTATTGTGACAGGTATTGGTGTGCCGCAAATATCTGCGGTTGCCAATGTGGTGGCGGCGATGGCTAAGTACAAGATTCCCGTGATTGCTGACGGTGGTGTCCGTTTCTCCGGTGATATTGCCAAAGCACTGGCTGCCGGCGCGCATGCGGTGATGATGGGTTCCATGTTTGCTGGTACAGAGGAAGCGCCCGGTGAAATAGAGCTCTATCAGGGACGCACCTATAAATCCTATCGCGGCATGGGCTCCATGGGTGCGATGGGGCAGACCAGTGGTTCAAGTGATCGCTATTTCCAGGACGCCAGTCAGGGTGTGGAAAAACTGGTGCCGGAAGGTATTGAAGGTCGCGTTCCCTATAAAGGCCCGGTTTCAGGCATTATTCACCAGATGATGGGCGGCGTGCGTTCTGCAATGGGTTATACCGGCAGCATTGATATTGAGACGCTGCGCAGCAAACCCAAATTTGTCAGAGTGACATCCGCTGGTATGGGTGAAAGCCATGTTCACGATGTGGCCATCACCAAGGAAGCACCCAACTATCCCCGTTAAAGGGAATAACTAACCAGAATAAGCAATGAGGGCTGCAGGGTGCAGCCCTTTTAAATTGGCAATGGCAGGTTATGACAGACATTCATTCACACAAGATACTGATTCTTGATTTCGGTTCCCAATACACCCAACTGATTGCTCGTCGTGTCAGGGAAATTGGGGTTTATTCTGAAATTCATGCCTGGGATATGGATGAAGCGGCTATTCAGGCGTTTAACCCGAAGGGCATTATCCTGGCTGGTGGTCCAGAATCCGTTACTGCCGGGTTTTCACCCAGAGCTCCCCAGATTGTTTTTGAGATGGGTGTGCCGGTACTGGGTATCTGCTATGGCATGCAGACCATGGCAGAGCAGCTGGGCGGCGCGGTAGAAGGCTCAAACCTGCGAGAATTCGGTTATGCCCAGATCAAGGCTCACGGCAGCAGCCGACTGCTACAGGATGTGGTCGACCACGTGGACCACGATGGTGGTCCACTGTTGGATGTCTGGATGAGCCATGGGGATAAAGTCTCCCGCATGCCCGAAGGATTTGAGCTGATGGCCTCGACCCCGTCCTGTGCCATCGCCGGTATGTACTGCCCGAGACGTGATTTTTACGGTGTGCAGTTCCACCCGGAAGTGACTCATACCTTGCAGGGTATGCGGATTTTTGAACATTTTGTGCTGACTATTTGCGATTGCGCAGCACTCTGGACGCCAGCTCATATTATCGAGGACAGTCTTGCCAGAATCCGTGCCCAGGTCGGTAACGAGCGGGTGCTGCTGGGACTGTCCGGTGGTGTGGATTCCTCGGTGGTGGCGGCGCTGTTGCACAAGGCTATCGGCGACCATCTGACCTGTGTCTTTGTGGATAACGGTCTGTTGCGCAAGGATGAAGGCGATCAGGTCATGGACATGTTCGCCAAGAATATGGGCGTTAAGGTCATTCGTGTCGATGCAGAAGAACGCTTTTTGGCCAACCTGGCGGGCGTTTCGGACCCGGAACTGAAGCGCAAGGCCATCGGCAAGACCTTTATCGATGTCTTTGATGAAGAGTCAACCAAACTGTCTGATATCAAATGGCTGGCGCAGGGCACCATTTATCCGGATGTGATCGAGTCCGCCGCAGCTAAAACCGGCAAGGCTCATGTGATCAAGTCACACCACAATGTGGGCGGCCTGCCGGACGACATGAAAATGGAGCTGGTAGAGCCTTTGCGGGAACTGTTTAAGGATGAAGTGCGCAAGATCGGTCTTGAACTGGGGCTGCCGTTCGACATGGTTTACCGTCATCCATTCCCTGGTCCTGGTCTGGGGGTGAGAATCCTCGGTGAGGTAAAGAAAGAATACGCCGACCTGCTGCGTGAAGCCGATGCCATTTTTATTGAGGAATTGCACAAGGCGGACTGGTACCACAAAACCAGCCAGGCCTTTGTGGTGTTTATGCCGGTGAAATCTGTGGGTGTGGTGGGTGATGCCAGACGCTATGAATACGTGGTGGCTC
>JBFICU010000173.1:0-4489 GCA_041581855.1 Porticoccus sp.
GTGGGTTAACGAATCCAGATTCTTCTTGGCTATTTCGCAATTTTTAGCTTTATTGGACTGTTCCGCAGCCAGCACTTCCGCGGACTTTTTTAGCGGTTCTTTGGTTTTGTCTTCGACAGCTTCAGTCGACTGAGACGTGTCAGCGGTTTCATCAGTATTGGACTCAGTGTCTAATGCACCAGCAGATTTGCTTTTGATCTTGATGACTTCAGCATTCTCCTCTAACGGAGGCTTTTCTGAATAATGCCAGGAGCCACTTTCATCCTGCCATTTGTAAATTTTGCCGGCGTGCAGGGGAAGGCACAGTGCCATTGCCAGGAATGCGCCTAACACTTTGCTGGAATGCTTCATATCCATTAACCTTTTGGAATTGCGTTAAATGCCGATATCTAAAAGCCATAATAGCGGATTTATCGCATGGATGTTGAGTACCTGATTGCAAAAATAGCCGATGTTGAGGGGGTGTGTAGTCGATAACTGCTTGACTCATCAAGATTAAGTTAATAAAGTTGCTCGCTCTGCGGATATCGTCTTGGTATTCGCACGCTGGGTCCAACCAGCTTGCCAAGTGAACGAAAACAGCGTTCGCTGGGCATCCAGACAGGTTCGTTTACCCACGGACCTGACGCACCGAGTACCACGAATTTATCGTCGGTTGCGTATTTGCACTAGCAGACCTGTGATGTCACAGCGGTTGTCGTTTATGTCTATTGGCGAGCGATCCGGTGTTGTATTTTTCAGACATCTTGAGGGTTTGCACAGTGGAATTACTGTCTGGCGGTGAAATCGTCGTTCGCGCATTAAAGGATGCTGGTGTTAGGCATATCTGGGGCTACCCCGGTGGTGCAGCACTGCACATCTACGATGCTCTTTTCCGACAATCCGACGTTCAACATATCCTGGTACGACATGAGCAGGCTGCTGTTCATGCGGCCGATGGCCACGCGCGCTCTACCGGTGAGGTCGGTGCTGTACTGGTGACATCTGGTCCAGGTGCGACTAATGCAATTACCGGCATCGCTACTGCTTATATGGATTCTATTCCATTAGTCGTGATTTCCGGGCAGGTGCCCTCTGCCAAGATCGGCGAGGATGCTTTCCAGGAAACAGATATGGTGGGCATCTCCCGTCCCATTGTTAAACACAGCTTTCTGGTCAAAGACCCGAGCGAAATTGCCGGCGTGATTGCCAAGGCTTTCTTTATTGCTGCATCAGGCCGCCCAGGACCGGTAGTAGTGGATGTCCCAAAGGACATCACTGACCCCAATATTAAAGTGGCCTACGAGTATCCAGAAAAAGTCAAAATTCGTTCCTACCAGCCGACCACTAAAGGACACACTGGGCAGATCAAGCGTGCCATTAAGACCCTTCTTGGGGCTAAACGACCAGTGATTTACAGCGGTGGAGGCGTAGTGCTCGGGGAAGCTTCATCGCAGTTGACCGAACTGGCAAAGCTCTTGAATGCACCGGTGACGAATACCCTGATGGGCTTGGGTGCCTATCCTGGATCCGATCGTCAGTTTTTAGGCATGTTGGGCATGCACGGTACTTTTGAGGCCAATACCGCCATGCACCACGCTGATGTGATCCTGGCCGTGGGTGCTCGCTTTGATGACCGTGTAACCAACACCATTGGTAAGTTCTGTCCATCGGCCACTATTATCCATATTGATGTTGATCCGACGTCTATCGCAAAAACCGTTGCGGCGGATATCCCGATTGTTGGAGCTTGCGATGTCGTGTTGCAGGAAATGATTGATCAGATCGAGCACGGTGGCAAACGCCCTGATGAAGCGGCGATTACCGAGTGGTGGAAGCAGATAGATGACTGGCGAGAGCGCCATGGTATCTATACGCAGTCCCGCTATGAACCAAGTGGCGGTAGCATCATCAAGCCGCAGGATGTGATCAAAGCCCTTTATAAGGTGACAGGGGGTGATGCCTATGTCACATCCGATGTCGGTCAACACCAGATGTTTGCTGCCCAGTATTATCTGTTTGACAAGCCGCGCCGCTGGATCAACTCCGGCGGTCTGGGCACTATGGGTTTTGGTCTGCCGGCTGCCATGGGTGTTCAGATGGCTCATCCGGAAGCGATAGTGGCCTGTGTGACCGGTGAGGGAAGTATCCAGATGTGTATTCAGGAGCTTTCTACCTGCACTCAGTACGGGCTGCCCGTGAAGATTATCAACCTCAACAACCAGGCGTTGGGAATGGTTCGCCAGTGGCAGGATATGCAGTACAGCAGTCGATATTCCTCCAGCCTGTACGAGGATTCACTACCTGACTTTATCAAGCTGGCAGAGGCCTACGGCCACGTGGGTATGAAGGTCACTCATTTTGATGAGCTGGAAAGCAAGATGGCCGAGTGCTTCGCCCTCAAGGACCGGGTGGTGTTCATGGACATCTATGTGGATCGTTCTGAACACGTCTATCCGATGCATGTGGCCCCCAATGGCTCCATGCGCGATATGTGGTTGAGCAAGACGGAGCGTACCTGATGAGACGTATTATTTCTGTTTTGATGGAAAACGAACCCGGCGCCCTGTCTCGAGTGATTGGGCTATTTTCCCAGCGTGGTTACAACATCGACAGTTTGACGGTGGCGCCCACCGAGGACCAGACACTGTCGCGCCTGACCTTGACCACTCACGGTAACGATCATGTGATTGAGCAAATTACCAAGCACCTGCATAAGCTGATTGATGTGGTAAAGGTGGTAGATCTCACTGAGGGTCCCCATATTGAACGTGAGCTGATGCTGCTGAAGGTGAAGGCGCACGGAGCGCAGCGTGCGGAGATCAAGCGTTGTGTGGATATCTTCCGTGGACAGATTATCGATGTTGGCACCAATGCCTACACAGTACAGATTGTGGGCAATAGTGATAAACTCGACGCCTTTATCCAGGCCATCGGCGACGCGGATATTCTCGAAGTGGTCCGCACGGGCGTTTCCGGACTTTCTCGGGGCGAAAAGGCACTGCGGCTTTGATTTTTGGTTTAGGGGTTTTGTTGATGGCCCTTTAAAGGTTGTCAAAAACCATTTGATTTAGATTGAAAAAATAACACAGGTGAAACAAATGCAAGTTTATTACGATAAAGACTGCGATCTTTCCATTATCCAGGGCATGAAAGTGGCCGTTATCGGTTATGGCTCACAGGGCCATGCTCACGCCTTGAACCTGAAGGATTCCGGCGTTGATGTTACCGTTGGTCTGCGCCCAGGTTCTCCGTCTGCAATCAAAGCCGAAAAAGCTGGCTTGGCGGTCAAGAGCGTTCCCGAAGCAGTGGCTGCTGCTGATCTGATCATGATTCTGACACCGGATGAGTTTCAGTCTCAACTGTACAAAAACGAAATTGAACCGAACCTGAAAAAGGGCGGCACCCTGGCATTTGCCCACGGTTTTGCCATCCATTACAACCAGGTGGTTCCCCGCGCCGATCTGGACGTGATCATGATTGCCCCGAAAGCGCCCGGCCATACTGTCCGCAGCGAGTTTACCAAAGGTGGTGGTATCCCTGATCTGATTGCCATTTACCAGAACGCTTCAGGCAAGGCCAAGAATGTTGCCCTTTCCTACGCGAGTGGTGTGGGCGGTGGTCGTACTGGCATCATTGAAACCACGTTCAAGGACGAAACGGAAACGGATCTGTTCGGTGAGCAGGCGGTACTTTGTGGTGGTTGTGTTGAGCTGGTTAAAGCCGGTTTTGAAACACTGGTCGAAGCGGGTTATGCACCGGAAATGGCCTACTTCGAATGTCTGCATGAACTGAAACTGATCGTTGACCTCATGTACGAAGGCGGTATTGCCAACATGAATTACTCGATTTCCAACAACGCCGAGTACGGAGAATACGTGACTGGCCCCGAGGTGATCAATGATGAGTCTCGTGCGGCAATGCGTAATGCTCTGAAGCGTATTCAGAACGGTGAATATGCCAAGATGTTCATCTCTGAAGGTGCTACCAACTATCCTTCCATGACAGCGTACCGTCGCAACAACGCCGCTCACGAAATCGAGCAAGTCGGTGGTCGTCTGCGCGAGATGATGCCCTGGATCGCTGCCAACAAGCTGGTGGACAAGGATAAAAACTAAGTATCGCCCTGGTATTAAAAAAACCGCGCCGAGGCGCGGTTTTTTTGTCTAGCCCTTTGATGTTTAATGGACGTTCGGTAGTTTTAGGTGAAACGCCACAAAGTTGGTGTCGCCAACCCCAGAGAAATGAATATGACGGATAACGAAAACCATATACCACCTGAGAGCGCAGAAAATTCCTCAGCGGAGAATACGGATACTCCAGGTCCTGAGCGTGCTCGCCATAAGGGTATTTATTTGTTGCCCAACCTGTTCACCACTGGTGCGCTATTCGCCGGTTTCTATGCCATTCTGGCTGGTATGGATGGCAAGTTTGAAGCGGCTGCCATTGCCATATTTGTGGCCATGATCTTTGACGGACTGGATGGCCGAGTGGCACGTTTGACTCACAC
>JBFICU010000174.1:0-4482 GCA_041581855.1 Porticoccus sp.
CCTGGACCTGGACCTCGGGGATCAGGATCAGTACTCTTTTCAGGTTGAAAAACCATTCCCTGGCCATTTTCCCGCGCATAAATTCCAGTGATGGACTGGATAGGTAGGCGAATAGTACTAGGAACACCACCAAAGCGAGTACTAAAGGCTACTTCATCATTGTTCATAACAAACGTTACGACTGCCCGCGGAGCAACATTCAGCACAATTTGCCCATCAACAACATGTTCCTGTGGCACTTCTACACCGGGAAAGTAAGCATCGACCACCATATAGGGCGTGCACTGATTGTCCACAATCCAGTCGTAAAATGCCCGGACAAGATACGGTCTATTTGATGTCATGTTCATACGTGCCATATCTACCGGCTTCGAGGGGTCATGATTGTACAAAAAAAGGGACCTGTTAGTCCCTTTCTCCGCTATCACACTTTGGTATTAGTTAGCCATTTCCTTTTCCAGCTCCGAGAGACTTTCCACGAAGGATGGCCTTTCAAACAACCTCTTCATGTAGTCATGCAGCGGTTTGACTTGGCGGTTCACCGGGAGCTTGATGCCAAGACTATCCAAACGCCACAAAATAGGGGCTAGACAGCAATCCACCAAGGTGAATTCTTCGCTCATGAAATAAGGTAGATCTGTGAAAATTGGTGCAATGCTGCACAAGCTATCACTCAGTTCTTTTCGAGCCTTATCGGCCGCCGAACTGTCGGGATTACTGATAATAGTGTCTAACTGGCTACTCCAGTCCCGTTCGATACGATGCATAAACTGACGGCTTAATGCTCTCGCCACAGGATAAACAGGTAGCAAAGGAGGATGAGGAAACCGCTCGTCCAAATATTCCATCATGACTTTGGTTTCATAAAGCGCCAGATCCCTATCAACAAGCGTGGGTAAAGAAGCGTAGGGATTCAGTTCCAATACGTCTTCTGGCAGATTCTTATCATCCACTTCCTCAATTTCTACCGTAACACCTTTTTCAGCCAGTACAATGCGTACTCGATGACTGTAATGGCATGCCGGATCAGAAAAAAAAGTCATCGAAGATCGTTTTGCAACAACCCCCATATGAAAACCTCTATTGTCAGTTATAGAAAGTAGAAGGCCGCCATGCGGCGGCCATCCCCATGCAATATCAGTGAATACCTTTCCAGTATTCCCTGTTAAGCAGCCATACCCAGATAAACAGGAAGGCTAGAAATAACAAAGCATAAGTACCGATACGCTCTCTGTCTTCTGCCATCGGCTCAGCCACATACGCGAGGAAGTTGACCAAGTCGTAAACGGCTCCGTCAAACTCCTCAGGGCTCATGCTGCCCTCTTTCACCAGGCTGTAGCGACCGCAAGGATCTTCAAGAATTTCCTCGCGAGTCAATGGGTCGCGCTTCACGCCACCATTAGCTGCATGAACAGGACCAGGAGCACATTCTGGCAGACCTTGTAGATCCATCAGGGCATGAGGCATGCCTACATCCTTAAAGACCTTGTTGTTCACACCAACCGGGCGGGAAGGGTCCATATAGAAGTTACGCAGATAGGTATAGACCCACTCAGGTGAACGCGCGCGGGCCACCAAGGTGAGGTCCGGCGGCGCGGCACCGAACCACTGCTTGGCTTTAGCCTCAGGCATGGAAATACTCATCAGGCTGCCGATTTTCTGGTCGGCAAACACCAGATTATCCATTACCAGACCTGCGGGCATTTTCAAGTCATTTGCCACGCGCTCCCAGCGGGAGTATTTAGCAGAGTGGCAGCCCATGCAGTAGTTTACGAAGAGTTTGGCACCGTGTTGCAGTGAGGCTTTGTCGGCCAAATCGACTTCAAATTCATCACAGGCGATAGTCCCACACTCATGCTGGGCTTCAGCGCCAACTGCTTTTAGTGGCAACCAGGTCAGCAGAATCACTACCACCAATCCGGCAAAGGACTTCCAGAATCCGAAGCCACCATTGGTCGTTACACGCTCAGGCTGAGGAGTGGTTTTTTCCAGCTTGGTCCATATGGGCATGCCCAGGAAGAACAGGAAGTAAATAATGGCACAAATTTGGGCCAGCAGAGTGCGCTCAGGGGTAGGTGCCTTCACACCCAGGACACCCAGGACGATGAAGGAAGCAGCAAACACCAGGATGGCCGCGCGACTGAAGTTCCCTTTGTAACGGATAGATTTAACCGGACTGCGATCCAACCAAGGTAACACAAACATAATCGCGATCGCCGCAGCCATCACCAGGAAGCCGGCAAACTTGTCAGGTACCGCCCGCAACATGGAGTAAAACGGGGTGAAATACCAAACTGGTGCGATGTGTGCTGGGGTCTTCAGCGGGTTGGCAATTTCAAAGTTAGCGTGCTCAAGGAAGTAGCCACCCATTTCAGGCACGAAGAACATAATGAAACAGAACACGAACAGGAATACCACGATCGGCACCAGGTCGTGAACGGTGTAGTAGGGGTGGAACGGGATACCATCGCGCGGAATGCCGTTCTCATCCTTGTTCTTCTTGATCTCAACACCGTCGGGATTGTTCGAGCCGACTTCGTGCAGTGCCAGAATATGGAGCACAACGAGCGCCAACAGAATGATCGGAACCGCTACCACATGCAAAGACATAAAGCGGTTCAGGGTAATACCGGAAATAAGGTAGTCACCACGCACCCACTGTACGATGTCTTCGCCCACCACGGGGATGGCACCAAACAAAGAGATGATAACCTGGGCGCCCCAGTAGGACATTTGACCCCAAGGCAGTACGTAACCAAGGAAAGCTTCCGCCATCAGCGCCACGTAGATGGTCATACCGAAGATCCACACCAGCTCCCGCGGCGGCTTATAGGAGCCGTAAAGCAACCCACGGAACATGTGCATGTACACCACGATGAAGAACGCGGAAGCACCAGTGGAATGCATATAGCGGATGATCCAACCGTAATCCACATCTCGCATGATGTATTCAACGGAAGAGAAAGCCGTTTCAGCAGAACCTTGGTAGCTCATCAGCAGCCAGATACCCGACAGCAGCTGGATTACCAGTACCACCATCGACAGCACACCAAAGAAATACCAGAAGTTGAAGTTTTTCGGGGCGTAGTATTTACCCATATGGGTATCCCACGCCTTCTGTACGGGAAGGCGTTTGTCAACCCAACCCCACAAACCAGATAACATATTCATTATGCGCCCTCCTGGTCTACACCGATGACGATGACACTATCACTCTCGTAGGAATACGGAGGAACTTCCAGATTGGTAGGAGCCGGGACACCTGTAAACACCCGACCTGCCAAATCAAACTTGGAGCCATGACAAGGGCAGAAAAAACCGCCATACCACTTGTCACCGCCCAGATCTTGAGCACCCACATCCGGACGAAACATCGGAGCACAACCTAGGTGAGTACACAGGCCAACCAACACCAGATACTCTTCCTTACCAGGGATAGCCCTGGTAACACCATCTACATAAGCAGGCTGCTTGGACTGCAGAGAGGTCGGATCCCGGAACATATCATCATGGCCATTGAGACCATCGAGTGTCTCCTTAGTGCGACGAACGATGTAGACGGGCTTACCACGCCACTCAACAGTCACCATCTGACCAGGTTCAATTTTGGCGATATTCGCCTTGACCGGCGCACCAGCGGCTTTCGCCTTGGCACTTGGGTTCCATGAACCCACAAAAGGAACGGCAGCTCCCACTACCCCGGCAGCGCCCACCACGCAGGTGGCCCCTGTCAGGAAGCGTCGGCGCCCCTGATTAACACCGTCATTGCTCATGACGCTCTCCCGTTAACAGCAAAGGTTGGCAAATATTTTATGTGAGGAAAATGGCGTGCAATAGTAAAGAAATCCACCCCTCTTTACAAGACAAACACCTACAAAAAGTAGGTAATTTATTGTTTTCAAAAACAAAAAAACCCGGCATAAAAACCGGGTTTTTTGTATTCGAAAATACCGAATTAGCGCTTGGAGAACTGAGGACGCTTGCGTGCTTTGTGCAAGCCCACCTTCTTACGCTCCACCTCACGGGCATCGCGAGTCAGGAATCCAGCTTTACGCAGATTACTGCGCAGGCCTTCGTCATACTGCAACAGGGCACGGGCGATACCGTGACGGATTGCACCCGCCTGACCAAAGCTGCCACCACCGGCGACGGTGATTTTCAGATCAAACTTGTCTGCACTATTAACCAGCTCCAGCGGCTGGCGAACAATCATTCGCGCAACTTCACGACCAAAATATTGGTCGAGAGTACGATCATTGACAGTTATGTTGCCAGCGCCAGCCTTCAGGAACACACGTGCCGAAGAGGTTTTGCGACGGCCGGTACCGTAGTATTGGGTGTCTGCCATAATTAGCTATCCGTCAGATATTCAGTTCTTGCGGCTGTTGAGCAGTATGGGGATGCTCAGCGCCAGCGTACACTTTCAGCTTCTTGAACATGGCACGTCCCAGAGGGCCTTTAGGCAGCATGCCTTTAATAGCA
>JBFICU010000175.1:0-4433 GCA_041581855.1 Porticoccus sp.
GCGACACTGACCCTGCCGGGTATTGCCGGTATTGTGTTGACGGTTGGTATGGCAGTGGATGCCAATGTGCTCATCTTCTCGAGGATAAAGGAAGAGCTGGCTAATGGCATGCCGCCGCAGTCGGCCATCAACGCAGGTTATGACCGGGCGTTTGTATCGATTCTCGATGCCAACCTGACGACGCTGATTGTGGCCGTTATCCTCTACACTATTGGTTCAGGACCTGTTCAAGGTTTTGCCGTCACGCTCTCCATCGGTATTTTGACCTCAATGTTCACAGCTATTTTGGGAACAAGGGCATTGGTCAATCTGATTTACGGTGGCCGTACCATTAAGAAAGTCTGGATTTAGGAGCTGGCCATGACAACCCGACGTATTATCAATTTTATGGGTAGACGCAAACTGGCTGTTGCCTTCTCCCTGACGCTAATCTTGTGCTCGATTCTCTCCCTGTCCATAAAAGGGTTGGTGATGGGCCTGGATTTTACTGGTGGAACCCAGATTGAAGTGGGTTTCCCCGCCCCGGCAGATTTATCAGTGGTCCGTAACCAGCTGAGTGGCAGTGGTTTCGAAAACCCTGTGGTAGTTTACTTTGGCTCGGAGAACGATGTGCTGATCCGTATGCAGGGTAAACCTGATGAAGGCGTCGCCGAGGCTCTTCTTAAGTCTTTGGATCCCGAGGGTAAAGGAACGCTGGAGCTGCGTCGCGTGGATTATGTGGGCCCTCAGGTGGGTGATGAACTCCGTGAGGATGGTGGCCTGGGTATGCTGGCAGCATTGGCAGTGGTGATGCTGTATGTGGCCATCCGGTTCCAGTATAAATTTGCCATAGGTGCGGTGGTGGCATTGGTTCACGATGTCATCATTACTTTGGGTTTCTTTTCCATTACGGGCCTGGAAGTCGATTTGACTGTGTTGGCTGCGGTGCTCGCAGTGATTGGTTACTCGCTGAACGACACCATCGTGGTTGCGGATCGCATTCGCGAAAATATCCGCCTGTTGCGTGCAGAAGAGCTGATTGATGTGATTAATGAATCACTGACTCAAACCCTGGGTCGCACAGTGATTACATCGTTGACCACCGTGTTCGTACTCATCGCACTCTTCGTTTTCGGTGGTGAGCTGATTCATAATTTTTCCATTGCTCTTATCGTGGGGATTGTTATCGGTACCTACTCATCCATCTATGTGGCAGCGAATACGCTACTGCTGATGGGTATGAAACGAGAGGATCTACTGCCTCCTGAGAAAGAGGGCGCGGAATTCGATGGGTTGCCCTGAGAGGTATTATAGCGGGGCTCTTCGTAGATAATATCGCGTAATATTAGGTGCTTGACGACATATTTTTTTACTTGATTGTTTCGGTTGGCCGCTGGTAAAGTGCCAAATACGGGCGTTTTAAGTACCCGTATTTTTGACCGCTGACCTGATAAGTCGGCAATTAAGTGTTTACGAGGATGATATGTCAGATTTAGTTACCGGTACCGTTAAATGGTTTAACGAAGAAAAAGGATACGGCTTCTTGGCTCAGGAAGGCGGCAAGGATGTTTTTGTGCATTTCAGTGCTATCAACGGTACTGGTCGTCGCACACTGTTTGAAGGCCAGCAGGTTTCTTTTGAAGTCACCCAAGGCCAGAAAGGCCCGCAGGCTCAAAACGTAACCGTTATCGCCTAAGGCTTCAATTACGGTTTGCTAAAAAAATGCCAGCTTAAGCTGGCATTTTTTTGTTCATTTTTCTGCATTAAAAACGGAGCTCCCTCCCAGGTTGTCCGTCAGTACAGTATGTTCTGAATATTTTGGCGTCTGGTGTTCACAGTCATTAACGCCAGTAGTCCCAAGCCACTAGCACCAGTTCCGGATACCAGTTCTTGCCGTAACTGCCGTTGTAACGAGCCAGTGCTGGTGTCAGATTGCCGTTTTCCCTGTCGAGATAATATTTCAGGATCGTACAGCCGTAGCGCAGATTGGTGTCTACCTGAATAAGGTTGTCTTCCTCTCGACCAATCTCTTTTTTCCAAAACGGCATGACCTGCATTAGCCCCTGGGCACCGGCTCGGGAAACTGCGTAGGGATCAAAACGACTTTCGATCTGAATGACGGCCAAAACAATTTCCGGCGACAATTCTGCGCGGGTAGCGGCGCGGTGAATTTTGCGAAGAAGTTCAAGTCGCTCGCGGTCGTCGGGAATATATTTCTCTAACTGGCTGGATTTCGCCATCAGCCAGACTTCTGCATCGAAGCGATCTTCAAAACTGTCTGCTTGAGCGATGGTGGATCTTAGTAGTGCCACTAATTGCTGGTCGATCCCCTCTTCGGCCAACGCGGGGAAAGGGCTCGCGAGGAGGGCGATTAGCCCTCCCCTCACAAGCCATTTTCCTGCTGTTTTGGTCATTAGATGGCCTTTGACAAAAACGTGATCAGTTCACTGAGGGAGATGTTTTGATTTTCTCCCTCACGGCGGTTGCAGTACTCCACCTCTCCCTGTTCTAGCCCCCGGTCTCCCACGACGATGCGGTGAGGTATACCGATCAATTCGACATCTGCCAACATCACACCGAGGCGCGCTTTTTCTTCATCCATAAATAGCACATCAAAACCTGATTCACGAAGATCGGTGTACAGTTTTTCGCAGGTTTCGCGAACCAGTTCGGATTTGTGCATGTTGATCGGGACTAGTGCAACCTGGAATGGCGCCAATGCGTCTGGCCAGATAATGCCTCGCTCATCATGATTCTGTTCAATGGCTGAGGCGACGACCCGGCTGACGCCGATGCCGTAGCAACCCATGATCATGACTTGCTCCCGGCCTTCTTCATTTAACACTTTGGCGTTCATGGCCTCGCTGTATTTGGTGCCGAGCTGGAAGATATGCCCAACTTCAATACCGCGTTTGATCTCCAGTGTGCCCTTGCCGTCTGGGCTGGGATCGCCGGGCAGCACATTGCGAATGTCAGCCACTTCTTCCAGTGGGCAGTCACGTTCCCAGTTGACTCCGGTCAGGTGAATGCCATCGCGGTTGGCTCCGCAGACGAAATCTGCCAGGTGGGCGGCGCTGCGGTCGGCAATCACCGGGATATTCAGGTCGACAGGGCCAATAGAGCCTACAGCACAACCCAGAGCTTCCTTGACCTGTTCTTCGCTGGCGAAGGTCAGTGGTGCCAAAACCCCGCGCAGTTTTTCAGCTTTGATTTCGTTGAGTTCATGGTCGCCCCGCAGCACCAGTGCGACAAGAGGTGCTTCTTCGTCATCGCCCAGCACAACGAGTGTCTTGGCCACTTGATCGGCTGAGACGTCCAGGTACTTGCTGATTTGTTCGATGCTATGTTGTCCGGGGGTGGCCACTTCCTGCATGTCAGCTTCGGGTGCCGGGCGCAGCCCGGGTGGAGCCAACGCTTCGGCCATTTCCACATTGGCGGCGTAATCGCTCTCAGTGGAAAAAGCGATGTCGTCTTCCCCGGAGGCCGCGAGCACATGGAACTCGTGGGAGTGGCTGCCGCCGATGCTGCCGGTATCAGCCAGTACGGGGCGGAAATCGAGTCCCAGTCGAGTGAAAATCGCGCTGTAGGCGGCATGCATAACGTCGTAGGTCTGTTGCAGGCTGGGCTGGTCTGTATGGAAAGAATAGGCATCTTTCATGAGGAATTCCCGGGCGCGCATGATGCCAAAGCGAGGGCGAATTTCATCGCGGAATTTGGTCTGGATCTGGTAGAACGTGGCTGGCAGCTGCTTATAGCTACGGATCTGGTTGCGCACCAGGTCAGTGATCACCTCTTCATGGGTCGGGCCGAGGCAGAATGATCGGTCGTGGCGGTCGCTCATGCGCAGCAATTCTGGGCCGTACTGCTCCCAGCGCCCGGATTCCTGCCACAGTTCAGCGGGCTGAGTGACGGGCATCAATACTTCCTGGGCGCCGGCACGGTCCATTTCTTCCCGTACGATGGCTTCCACCTTGCGAAGTACTCGCAGGCCTAGCGGCAGCCAATTGTAGAGTCCCGCGGCCAGTTTGCGGATCATCCCGGCGCGGATCATCAGTTGGTGGCTAATGACTTCGGCATCCGCCGGCGTTTCTTTCTGGGTTGTTATCAGGTACTTGCTGGCTCGCATGGTCTATTCTTTATCTTGGAGGTTTGAGGGAAAGGCGCTATTTTACGGCGCTGCCCGCTTTGGGTACAGAATAAGAGGTTGCCAAATGTTTGAACTCCATTCCCGTCTGGCCGCTGATACCATTGTTGTCGGTGACTTTGCGCTCAGTCGTCTGTTATTACATCGGGATGCCAATTACCCCTGGTTTATTTTGGTGCCCCGCCGGGAAGAGATTACCGAGATCTACCACCTCTCCGAAGAGGACCGCCAGCAGTTGATTCGTGAATCCTGCCAGCTGGCAGAATCCTTGGTGGATGTGTTTTCGCCGGACAAAATCAATATTGCGACA
>JBFICU010000176.1:0-4427 GCA_041581855.1 Porticoccus sp.
GCATTGACCGGTCCATCTCTGTTCGGTTTCTCTATGGAGGATCCGGGTGCCGCGGCACGCCTGTTCAAAGAATTTGCCAAATCAAATGACAAGTTCGAGATCAAGGCGCTGTCTGTCAGTGGGCAACTATTGGATAAGGCGCAAGTTGATATGCTTGCCAACCTGCCGACCCTTGAGCAAGCTCTTGGTCAGCTCGTTAGCGTGATGATTGCACCAGTTACCAAGCTGGTTCGCACTTTCAACGAAGTACCTACCAAAGTGACACGTGTTGTGGCGGCTGTCCGTGATCAAAAGCAGCAAGAAGCTGCCTGATTCGCGACATCGTTTACTCTTATTTACTATTTATCAGGAGATTGAGTCATGGCTCTGTCAAAAGATGACATTTTGAATGCAATTGCTGAAATGAGCGTTATGCAAGTTGTTGAGCTTGTTGAAGCAATGGAAGAGAAGTTCGGCGTTTCCGCTGCTGCTGCTGTTGCGGTAGCTGCCGCTCCCGCTGCTGCTGCTGAAGCTGCTGCTGAAGAAAAAACCGAGTTTGATGTTGTTCTGTCTTCCGCAGGCGAAAAGAAAGTGAACGTGATTAAAGTCGTTCGCAGTCTGACTGGCCTGGGTCTGAAAGAAGCGAAAGACTTGGTTGATGGCGCTCCTTCCACTGTGAAGGAAGCTGTTTCCAAGGCTGATGCTGAAGCAGCCAAGAAAGAACTGGAAGAGGCTGGCGCAGCTGTCGAACTTAAGTAAGTTCGCCGTGCTAGACGCGCTGGTTGTCTGATCAAGTATCAGACATGGGCTGGCGGGCATTTTGCCCGCCGGCCTTTTCCTGCTTATGGCGGAGCTCAGAAGCAGGAATCTAAAGGCCTATCTCTGTCTCAGGACAGAAGGGCAAATGGCCGTAAGGCCGTGCAATGCTGAATGGTCTGCCTGACCAAGTGAACGTGCTGGGGAATATGATGGCTTACTCATACACTGAGAAAAAACGCATTCGCAAGGATTTTGGCAAACTGCCACAGGTAATGGAGCTGCCTTTTCTTCTTGCGATTCAGCTCGACTCCTACCGAAATTTCACGCAGATGGGTGTTCCCGCCGAGCAACGGCTGGATGCTGGTCTGCATGCCGCATTTAACTCCGTATTTCCGATTGTCAGCTACTCTGGCAATGCAGGTCTTGAATACGTGGACTATTTCCTGGGCAAGCCAGTCTTCGATGAAGAAGAGTGTAAGCTGCGCAGTGTAACTTTTGCGGTGCCCCTGCGAGTTCGCGTACGACTGGTTATTTACGATAAGGACTCCGCTAACAAAGCGATTAAGGATATCAAGGAGCAGGAAGTCTACATGGGGGAAATTCCCCTGATGACGGATAACGGCACCTTCATTATTAATGGTACCGAGCGGGTTGTTGTTTCCCAGTTGCACCGTTCGCCCGGCGTATTCTTTGATCACGATAAAGGCAAGACCCACTCCTCGGGCAAACTGCTTTATTCTGCGCGGATCATTCCTTACCGTGGCTCCTGGCTCGATTTCGAGTTTGACCCGAAAGACCTGCTGTTCGTCCGTATCGACCGTCGCCGTAAACTGGCTGCGACTATCTTGCTGCGCGCGCTCGGCTTCAGCTCTGAAGAAATGCTGGCAATGTTCTTTGAAACCAGCAAATTTAATCTTGCCAAAGATGGCAGCTATTCGCTGGATCTGGTGCCTTCCCGCCTGCGCGGCGATATTGCGGCCTTTGATATTAAAGGTAAAGGTGGCAAGGTTATCGTAGAGGAAGGTCGTCGTATCACTGCCCGCCATATCCGCGAGCTGGAAAAGGATAATGTTAACAAGCTGGAAGTTCCGGCTGACTACCTTTACGGCCGTCCGCTGGCGAAGGATCTGGTAGATCCAAACACCGGCGAATTGTTGCTTGAGTGTAATACTGAAATTACTCATGAAACGCTGGAAAAGCTGCGTGAATCTGGTCTGAAATCAGTAGAAACCATTTACACCAATGATCTGGATTGTGGCGCGTTTATTTCAGATACCCTGCGCAGCGACAGCTCGCGCACCCAGCTCGAAGCGCTGGTGGAAATTTACCGCATGATGCGCCCCGGCGAGCCGCCAACCAAAGAGTCTGCGGAAAATCTGTTCAATAACCTGTTCTTCAGTCTGGAACGTTACGACCTTTCGAATGTTGGGCGGATGAAGTTTAACCGCCGTCTCGGTCGGGAAGACGAAACGGGCGAAGGTACCCTGAGCCGCGAAGACATTGTCGACGTGCTGAAGGTGTTAATTGAGATCCGCAACGGTAAAGGTGTTGTGGATGATATTGACCACCTCGGTAACCGTCGCATCCGTTCCGTTGGTGAAATGGCTGAAAACCAGTTCCGTATCGGTCTCGTGCGTGTAGAACGCGCTGTGAAGGAGCGTCTCTCTGTTGCTGAATCTGAGGGTCTGATGCCCCAGGATCTGGTCAACGCGAAACCTGTGGCTGCCGCCATGAAGGAATTCTTCGGCTCCAGCCAGTTGTCCCAGTTTATGGACCAGAACAACCCGTTGTCGGAAGTGACTCACAAGCGTCGTGTCTCGGCCTTGGGCCCAGGCGGTTTGACCCGGGAGCGCGCCGGATTTGAAGTGCGTGACGTACACCCGACCCACTATGGCCGGGTCTGCCCGATCGAAACCCCTGAAGGACCAAACATTGGTCTGATTAACTCGTTGGCGGCCTATGCACGCACCAATGATTACGGTTTCCTTGAAACACCTTACCGTAAGGTAGTTGATCGTACCGTAACCGATGAAATCGAATACCTGTCTGCCATTAACGAGTCTGGTTATGTTATCGCCCAGGCATCTGCTTCGGTAAATGCCAAGGGCCAGCTCTGCGACGAACTGGTGAATGTCCGCCACGGTGGTGAATTTACCGTGAAGGCACCGGAAGAAGTCCATTATATGGACGTGTCGCCGCAGCAGGTGGTGTCAGTGGCGGCATCGTTGATTCCTTTCTTGGAGCACGATGACGCAAACCGCGCCTTGATGGGTTCCAACATGCAGCGTCAGGCAGTACCAACCCTGATCGCTGAAAAACCGCTGGTGGGTACCGGCTTTGAGCGCTATGTGGCATCCGACTCCGGTGTCTGCGTGGTGGCCCGTCGGGGTGGTGTGATCGAAAGCGTTGATGCCAGCCGCATTGTGGTGCGGGTTAATGATGGCGAAGTGGAAGCCGGTGACGCAGGTGTGGATATCTACAACCTCACCAAGTACACCCGCTCCAACCAGAATACCTGTATCAACCAGCGCCCGATTGTTCGCCAGGGCGATAGCATCGCCAGAGGCGATGTTCTTGCTGATGGGCCGTCCGTCGATTTGGGTGAGTTGGCACTTGGCCAGAACATGCGCATCGCCTTCATGCCCTGGAACGGTTACAACTTTGAGGACTCCATTCTCATTTCCGAGCGTGTGGTACAGGAAGATCGCTTCACAACTATCCACAGTCAGGAACTGACCTGTACGGCCCGTGACACCAAGTTGGGAGCGGAAGAAATTACCGCGGATATCCCCAATGTCGGCGAGTCGGCGCTGTCTCGTCTGGATGAGTCCGGTATTGTCTACATCGGTGCCGAAGTGGCCGCTGGTGATATTCTGGTGGGCAAGGTGACGCCGAAAGGTGAAACCCAGCTGACACCGGAAGAAAAACTGCTCCGTGCCATCTTTGGTGAGAAGGCTTCCGATGTGAAAGACACATCGCTGCGCGTTCCTTCCAGCACCAAGGGTACAGTGATTGATGTGCAGGTGTTCACTCGTGATGGTTTGGAAAAAGATCAACGGTCCCTGCAAATTGAGAAAGCGGCATTGGTTCAATACCGTCAGGATCTGAACGACGAATTCCGCATCATGGAAAATGCCACTTTCGAGCGGCTTTGTGCTGCGTTGGTAGGTGGTGATGTAGTTAAAGCGCCAGGCCTGAAGAAAGGTGACACCCTTACCGCCGAAATCGCTACGACCTTTACGGGTGAAGAGTGGTTCAAGGTGCGCATGTCAGACGACACGTTGAACGAACAGCTGTCTCGTGCTGAAGAATTGCTGGCGGAGCGTCGCAAAATCCTTGATGAACGTTACGAGGACAAGAAGCGCAAACTGCAGAGCGGCGATGACCTGGCTCCTGGCGTGCTGAAAACAGTCAAGGTGTACCTGGCCGTGAAGCGCCGTGTGCAGCCGGGTGACAAGATGGCTGGCCGTCACGGTAACAAGGGTGTGATCTCGGTCATTATGCCGGTAGAAGATATGCCCTACGACGAAAACGGTGTTCCCGTTGATGTGGTGCTCAACCCGCTCGGTGTCCCGTCGCGGATGAACGTCGGGCAGATTCTTGAGACTCACATGGGCATGGCTGCCAAAACGCTGGGTGAAAAGATAGATCGCATGATTCAGGAGCAAAAGAAAATCGCGGAAGTTCGC
>JBFICU010000177.1:0-4327 GCA_041581855.1 Porticoccus sp.
ACAATCAGGATGGAGTCCATGGAAAGCCTACTGCAAAGGAATGTGTGCGTGCCGCTGCTAGTGTTACCCCGATATTAACGGGATGCAACCCCGGGGGCCAGCTGGACAGCTCCACTTGTTTGAGGGCGGCGCAACAGGCTCGGATGTTGTGACTGTGGTTTAGAGAATGGGGGCAGGTTGAAGCATCAGCCGGGGGATGGCGTCGCGCTGCCAGTGACTGACGCCCCAGGCGAGCAGCTGCTCGGGTGTGGTGTGGCGCAACTCATCCGGGGGGGCCAGCTTCAGCCATTGCAGAGTGATCCACAGATTGAGGGTAGGAGAATGTTCATCTACTGCCTTGGCCAGGTTTTGCTTGCTAAGTTTATGGCCTCTGGCGTCCACGGCTACCGGTAGGTGGCCATAGTGTGGTTGGGAGAAGCCCAGCACGTGTTGGAGGTAGATTTGCCTGGCCGTCGAGTCCAGCAGGTCACTGCCGCGGACGATATGGCTGATCTGTTGAAAGGCATCATCCACTACCACTGCGAGTTGATAGGCGAACAGGCTGTCCTTGCGGCGTAAGACGAAGTCGCCGACTTCCCGTTTGATGTGCTGTTGTTGCCTGCCCTGAAAGATATCCTCAAAGCCTATCTCGCTCTGTTCCGCCACGGCCAGACGCAGTGCATAGGGGGCGCCAGCGTTGCCTTGGTTGAAGCAGCGCTGTAGATGCCGTCCCCCACGCTCCTTTAACTGTTGGCGACTGCAATGGCAGGGGTAGGCGAAATCCTGACTGAGGAGTTGCTGCAGCGCCGCCTGATAGGCCTCGCTGCGCTGGCTTTGGTATAGCACTGAATCATCCCACTGCAACCCGTGAGCTTCTAGTTGGCGGAGAATGCGTGCAGCGGCTCCGGGCATTTCACGTGGTGGGTCGACGTCTTCCATGCGCACAAGCCAGCGTCCGCCATGGTGGCGAGCATCGAGATAGCTGGCCACTGCTGTCGCCAGGGAGCCAAAATGCAGAGGGCCGGTTGGGGAGGGGGCGAAACGCCCGATGTAGAGGGATACCGGTGAAAAAACCATTCGGGAAAGTCGGAAGCGGCATTGCCGCTTCCGTCAGTTATCAGCCGCCGGTGAGCTGCTTTTCCCTGATTTCGTCGAGGGTTTTACAGTCCACGCACAAATTGGCGGTGGGTCGAGCTTCGAGGCGACGGATGCCGATCTCGACACCGCACTGATCACAGAAACCATAGTCGTCGCTTTCAATGCGCTCCATGGTGCTGTCGATTTTTTTGATGAGCTTGCGCTCACGATCGCGGGTGCGTAGCTCGAGGCTGAATTCTTCTTCCTGGGTGGCCCGGTCGGCAGGATCTGGGAAGTTGGCGGCCTCGTCTTTCATGTGAGAGACGGTGCGGTCCACTTCTTCCATCAATTCTCTTTTCCAGGACAGCAGAATTTTCTTGAAATGCTCCCGTTGAGAGTCATTCATGTACTCCTCGCCTTTTTTCTCTGCATAGGGAGAAAAGCCGTGGAGGGAGGCAACAGTTGCTGTTTCTGCTTTTTTTGGCATCTTTTCC
Source organism: Porticoccus sp. (assembly GCA_041581855.1). GTDB lineage: Bacteria > Pseudomonadota > Gammaproteobacteria > Pseudomonadales > Porticoccaceae > Porticoccus. Next base: position 1,551 of record JBFICU010000177.1, read on the forward strand.
AGTTCTCGGTAAGTTGCGAGACCCGCGTTTATAGTGCCAGTGGCAAAAATTTTCAAGTAAAAACGCTTATTTTCACTACCTCATCTCATCGCCGGCTTACGCAGTTCTCCATTTTGCACAGGTCTCGCAGGTGCGGAGGTTGTAGGCATACCCTGGCAATCACGCCATAATGCCCAGCCAAATTGCCGGGCAAAAATGATTTGTAGTCCGGTAGCAGTGAGAGCCGCAGCAATGAGATTGGCCAACCGAACCCGCAACCTCACCTCTTTCAAAGTGGTGGATTTCCTGGAAGCCGCCCAAGCCTTGGAAGCGGAAGGCCGGGACATTATTCATATGGAAATCGGTGAGCCGCGCTATCCCACTGCCGAACCCATTGTCGCTGCTGCGCACCAGGCTTTGACGGATGGGCGTACGGCTTACACCGCTTCTTGCGGTATTCCCGAATTGCGTAAAGCCATTGCCGCGGATTACCAGCGCTGTCATGGTCTGGAGATTGACCCGCGACGGGTGATTGTTACGACCGGCAGCAGTGCGGCGCTGGGCATGGTCTGCGAGCTGTTGCTGAATCCCGGTGATGGTTTGCTACTGGCAGACCCCGGTTATCCCTGTAATCCAAATTTTGTGCGCCGTCTTGATGCGCAGCCCCAGTTGGTGCCAGTAAACGTCGAAGACAATTATCAACTGACCGGAGAACTGGTAGAGCGTTACTGGCAGTCCAATACTGTGGCGGCCATGGTGGCCACGCCGAGCAATCCTACTGGTGCGGTGATTGATCGAGAGCAGCTGGGGGTGCTGCATTGTGCGGTATCTGAGAAGGGTGGGACCCTGATAGTCGATGAAATCTATCACGGCCTCACATACCGCGACGGACCGGTTCCTTCCGTGTTGTCGCTGACGGACGATGTGCTGGTGATCAACAGCTTTTCCAAGTATTTCGGCATGACCGGTTGGCGGTTGGGTTGGATGGTGGTGCCTGAGTCGGTAGTGGATACCGTGACGGTGATGGCGCAGAACTTTTACATCGCCAGTCCCAGTATCGCCCAGTATGCAGCGCTGGCGGCATTTCAACCGGAAACCCTCGCTATCCTCGAAATGCGACGGCAAGAATTCTGGCAGCGGCGGGATTACCTGGTGCCTGCTTTGCAAGCACTGGGATTTGTCATCCGTCGCCCGCCGGAAGGTGCTTTTTATCTTTATGCCGATGTGTCGGCGCTCACCGATGATTGCGAAGCCTTTTGCTGGTGGCTGCTGCGGGAGCACGGGATTGCCTGTACCCCGGGCACGGATTTTGGAGACCACCTTGCCCGGCAGCATGTGCGTTTCGCTTATACCGAATCTCTGCCGCGGTTGCAGCTGGCAGTGGAACGACTGACAAAGGCTTTAACTAAGTGATCATTCATCCTTCTCTTGAGCAGGCGATCCTGCTCAAACGCTACAAGCGTTTTCTCGCCGATATTCGCCTCGACAGCGGGGAGGAAATGACTGTGCACTGTCCCAATACCGGCTCTATGAAAAACTGCTGGTCGCCGGAAACCCCCTGCTGGTTTTCCCGCTCCGATGACCCGAAGCGCAAGTTGCCCGGCACACTGGAAATCACCACCACACCGGACGGCCATCTCACCGGCGTGAATACCGGAAGGCCCAACAAACTGGTTCGAGAAGCCATTGAAAATGGTGTGCTCACCGAGCTGCAAGGTTATGACACCATCCGCCCTGAGGTGAAATACGGCGAGGAGAACAGCCGAATTGATCTGTTGCTCAGCAAGAGTGATAACCAGTGCTTTGTGGAGGTTAAGAACACCACGTTGGGTGTCGGGAATGGTCGGGTGCTGTTTCCCGATGCGGTTACCGCCCGGGGAGCCAAGCACCTGAGGGAATTGATGGTCATGGTGGAGCAGGGGCACCGGGCCGTGCTGGTGTTTTGCGTGCAGCACAGCGGTGCTGAGTCCGCCGGACCCGCCGATGATATTGATCCGCTGTACGGGAAAACCTTGCGTGAAGCGATGACCGCCGGGGTGGAGGTGCTGGCTTACGGTTGTCGGATGTCGGCAACAGAGATTGTCATCGATCGGCCACTGCCGTTCCGGCTGGATTGAGGCTTCGCCAGTTCAGGCAAACAGGCCTTTCAGGGCATCCAGTGAGTCCTGCCCCTTCTTTTTCACTACCTCGGGGTCACTGTTGCCCATACCTTCTTTCTCCAGGTCTTCCTCGGGCAGTTCGTCGAGAAAACGACTTGGTGTGGTTTCCGAAATCTCCCCAAACAACTTGCGGCGCGCGGCCATGGTCATGGTCAGGGTCTGCCGTGCGCGGGTGATGCCGACGTAAGCGAGGCGCCGCTCTTCTTCGATATTGTCATCGTCGATACTGTTGCGATGGGGCAGCAGACCTTCTTCCATGCCGATCAGAAACACATGGGGAAACTCCAGTCCTTTGGCGGCGTGCAGCGTCATCAATTGCACCTTGTCGTCGGCGGAATCCTCTTCCTGGCGATCAAGGATATCCCGCAGGATCAGTTTGGCGATGGCGTCCTCGACAGCCGTGTCCCCATCGTCGTCTTCGGCAGCAATTTCCATGTCGTCATTCGTCAGTAGTTTCTTGATCTGTTCCACCAGGAAGTTGACGTTTTCCATACGCTTTTCTGCCACCGCGCCACTGCTGGCATTCTGGTGCAGCCAGCCTTCGTAATCGATATCGCTGATCATTTCGCGGATGGCGGCCACCGGATCGCCATTGGCACAGTTGCGTGCCACCTGTTCGATCCAGTGGCGGAAGCGTTG
>JBFICU010000178.1:0-4297 GCA_041581855.1 Porticoccus sp.
GATGCAAAGGCTTCACTTATTAGCGCGGTAATGGTGGGTGCAGCACTATCCTGCGGGCCATTTTCTGTGCGGGCCATATCCGAATAGAGTGCATCAAGCGTTCCTACCACCACTTCTTTGGCAAAAATACCACTGAAGATACCTACTGTGGCAGGCCAGTTTTCTTGCTTGAGCCCCAGTGGTTCAAAAATAGGGGTAATGGCCTTGCCGATGCTCGACAGCAGTGAGCGCTCAGTATTTTGGTTGTTGAAGCTTCCGTCGGTGCCGATGGAATTGACAAAATTAAGGATAATAACCACCGCCACAATGGCTTTTCCTGCCCGGAGCATGAAGCCGCGCAAACGGTGCCAGCTGTGAATCAGTAGTCCACGCAGGGTGGGGACGTGGTAGTTAGGCAATTCCATTATGAATGGGGCAATATCGCGGCTAAGCATTTTTCGCCTCACCAGCATGCCAGTGAGAACTGCCAGTACGATGCCTATCACATAGAGGCCAAACACCACATTTTGGCCGTTGTGGGTGAAAAAAGCGGCAGCGAACAGAGTGTAGACAGTCAGCCGGGCACCACAGGACATGAATGGAGCCATCAGTGTGGTGAGGAGCCGGTCCTGCTGGGTGTCGAGGGCACGACTGGCCATCACAGATGGCACATTGCAGCCAAAGCCAACCACTAAGGGTACGAAGGATTTTCCCGGCAGGCCAATGCTGCGCATCAGCCGGTCAAGAATAAAGGCGGCGCGGGCCATATAGCCGGAGTCTTCCAGAAAGGTCTGGAACAGGAAGAGTGTACCGATTACCGGCACGAAACTGGCTACCAGCTGAATACCACCGCCGGCACCGTCGGCGATCAGAGCGGTGAGCCATTCCGGGCAATGGATGGCGGTGAGCAATTGCCGGGGTAATTCGACAAATAGGGCGCCGGCAGCAATATCAAAAAAATCAATGAAGGCGCCGCCAAAATTGATGGTCACCATGAACATCAAATACATCACCCCGAGAAAGGCCGGGAAAGCCAAAAAGCGGTTCAACAGCACAGCATCCAAATAGTCTGAAATGGATTTGCGTCGGATGGTTTCATAGTGAACGGCGCTGCCAATAGATCGGTTGATCCACTGATATCGCTCGGTGATAAGCGCATCGGAAGCACTGCCCTGCAGATCGGCCTCCAGTGCATCCACTTCTGCCAGCATCCGTTGTTGTAGATCGTCGTTAAACAATTGCAATACTGATGCGTCGCGCTCAAGCACTGCTGTGGCTTCAAGTCGCGAGGGGTTGGGTTGTTGTTGCGACATCAGTGCCAGGATGCGCAAGCTAGCCTGCTCCAGCGGCTCAGAGATGGTGATCGGGCGAGCGGTTTCCGGCTCTTTATGTAGCTGGTGGTTGACCACATCCACCAGTGTCCCAACACCTTCGCCACGGCTGGCTATCAGTGATACCACCGGGAAGCCCAGTTTTCGAGACAGCTCGTAAGGATCGATATGGATGCCATTTTGGTCTGCCACATCCATCATATTGAGGGCGATGACCACAGGCACGCCTGCGTCCATCAGTTGGGTGGTGAGGTACAAGCCCCGCTCCAGACTGGATGCGTCAATAATATTGATCAGCAGATCGGCAGATTTTTCCAGTACAAAACGCTGGGCGATCTGCTGGTCAAGGGAGTCCTCCTGGCAAGAGATGTGCAGTGAATAAGTGCCGGGTAGGTCGACTACATTGAACAGTGTGTCGGCGTGTCGGAAATGACCGGTTTTTTGTTCGACAGTAACTCCCGGCCAGTTACCCACTTTTTGGTGGGTGCCGGTGAGGTCGTTAAACAGGGTGGTTTTTCCGCAATTGGGGTTACCTACCAGCGCAACCGTGAATTCACGACTCATAGTTTTTCTACCTGCATGCCAGCAGCTTCATGGCTGCGCAAACTGAGTCGAAACCCCCGTACCACAATGGCAATCGGGTCACCCAGGGGGGCGCGGCACTGAACAGTAAAGGTAGTGCCGGGTGTCAGGCCAAGACTCATCAGCCGGTTGCGATAAGCTTCCGGTACTTCGTTGAAACCCTGCACCCGGGCGGAGTCTCCTGTCTGAAGCTGGTCAAATTGCATACAGTTTGTTCCCGGCATGAGCCGTCGTAATTTTTATGTATAGGCTAAATGATAATGATTATCGGTTATAGAAATAAAAGAGGCAATAGCAAAGACCTTTCAATTTGTAGGCATTTATCATTGAGAATGCTCACGATTGCCATGATTTATCTCAAAGCAACGGGTGTTGAGGCGAGAATCAAGGGTGATGGCTAACAGGGGCTGATGGCGCTAATCTGAACTGTGGCGGTTAAGGCGTGAAGGTAAAAGACGATGTATAAGCTGGTGTTCTATGTACCTGAAGATCATGTGGAGACAGTGAAAGAGGCTGTATTTGCCAGCGGTGCCGGGCGGATTGGCAATTATGAACACTGCTGCTGGCAAGTGCTTGGGGTTGGCCAGTTCCGGCCGCTTGCCGGCAGTAGGCCTCACCTTGGCGAGCAGGGAAAAATGACGTGTGTGGATGAATATCGGGTGGAGCTGGTTTGTGAAGACGGACTGATTGCTGGGGCTATTGAGGCATTACTGAGCGCTCATCCCTATGAGGAGCCAGCTTACGATGTCTGGCAATTGGCGGATATACGGCCGTAGGACAAGTTGTTGTCGACGTATGCTCAGCGAAGCCGTTTGATAACAGTGCCACTGTGCACACCGTGTGATTCAGCCTGGCGGTCGGCAAAATATTGCTCCAGTGCCAGTGTTATGACGGGAAAGGCCAGATCATCCCAGGGAACTTCCCGCTCCCGAAAAAGCTCTACTTCTAGAGATTCGTCACCCGCGCTGTAGATATCGTCGACCAGTGGCCCATGGTAGAAAACATAAACTTGGCTGATATGAGGAATATCATAGATGCCGCAGAGGGAGGGGTTGTGTAACTGTGCTCCAGCTTCCTCGTGGCACTCCCGCAGCGCACCCTGCAGGGTGGTTTCTCCATTCTCCAGAAAACCGGCGGGCAGGGTCCAGTATCCTCGCCGCGGTTCAATGGCGCGCTTACACAACAGTACCCGGTCACCCGATGTCGGGATGCAGCCGGCGATAACGCGTGGATTCTGATAGTGAATAGTGTCGCAGTGGTCGCAAACGTGGCGTTCCCGATGATCTCCATCAGGGATTCTGTAGCGTGTGGGTTGGCCGCAGTGGCTGCAAAAGTTCATGGAATACCGAAGGAATTGCGTAAGATTAGTGTGAGCAGAGTATAACGAAAGGTAAGATAACAGCATCATGTTGAAGCAGATTACTGACAGCCTGAGACCCATTCCAGTGGATCGAATTCCGCCTCTCGGTGAAGAGGGCGTGGAAGCTGCCATCCTGATTCCGCTTACCAGGGAGGTTGACGACCCGAAGATTATTCTCACCAAGCGTGCCGAACACCTCAATTCTCACAGTGGCGAAGTAGCGTTTCCCGGTGGCAAGTGGGAGCCAGATGATGAGGATTTGCTCGTGACGGCACTGCGGGAAACCAGTGAGGAAATTGACTTGTGGCCGGAACAGATCAAGGTGCTTGCCGGCTTGCCCATTAATCGGACTCGCCACCTGTTACGAGTTAAGCCCTATGTTGGTCTGATTGAGCCGCAACTGCCTTTGGTGGCCAATCCGGAGGAGTTGGATGCGGTATTTGAGGTGCCGGTACGTTACTTCCTCAATCCCGCCCACCTTACAGTGGATCACTTCTCGGGCGAGGATTACAGTCTGGATATGCCCTGCTATATCTACGAGGGATACCGAATCTGGGGCTTTACCCTAGTGGTGCTGGTGGACTTCCTTAACTTGACGTTGGATGCCGGCATACGTCTGCACTACCCGGACCGCATCAATCTTCGCCCCCCCGTTTGAAGATGTGTGTGCTTGAAGGCGCGGGTGATAGCGCCGATAATTCGCCTCTCACAAACTGCCGAGACGACACTGAACATGGCTTTTACCCCTGGCACCATTACCTCACCATGTGTTTCGATCTGTGCGCTCGACAAGGACGATGTCTGCATTGGCTGCCATCGCACCGCAAAGGAAATCCGTGACTGGTTGTTACTGGATGATGATGAGCGCCTGGATGTGATTGTGAAAGCGGCGGAAAGGGGCCGCAAAAACAATCCGTTTGCCTGAATAGAGTTGGCTGTGCCTTGGGCTCAGCCTGCTATCACTCATTAATCCTCTTCTTCGTACCCTTCATCAGTATCTGAGGCGCTAGAGCCAGTGAGCATCCGCTTAACGCGCACTTTTGCC
>JBFICU010000179.1:0-4282 GCA_041581855.1 Porticoccus sp.
CTGATCATGATCTTTGTGTAGAATACCCTTGATGGAAAAATGCATTCTAGCTGTAAACAGACCAGCTGGGCCAGACGAGGAAGGAGTGCGTCCATGACGCTGAATGAACGACTGGAAATGACCGGCCTGTTTTTTCGCCACTTGGGAAGCCGCTTTGCCAATGATGGCTGCCGTCAAAGTGCCGCAGCGCTCACCTATATGAGCCTGTTTGCCGTGGTGCCGTTGATGACCCTGATGTATTCGATGTTCTCCCTTATTCCTGCGTTTCAGGGCTTGGGCGAACAAGTGCAGCAGCTGATTTTCAGCAACTTTGTCCCTAAGAGCGGCGTCGAAATCCAGGACTACTTGAACGAGTTTTCCAATCAGGCACGTACGCTCTCCGCTGCGGGGGCCATTATTCTGGTGATCACCTCCTACCTGATGCTCACCAATATTGAACACACCTTTAACAACATCTGGGGCACTGCCGGTGCCCGGCGCGGCCTCTCCAGCTTCCTGCTCTACTGGGGTATTCTCAGCCTCGGGCCATTGCTGTTGGGCATCGGCCTGATGATGCGCACCTACCTGGTCTCCTTTCAGTTGCTGGTTGACGAGGTAGATGCACTGGGCATCACCGCGCTGGTCTTCGAATACCTGCCGATGCTGTTCACCTGGGCAGCCTTTACCCTGCTGTTTCTCGCCGTGCCCAACTGCAAGGTTTCCGGTCGCTATGCCATCATCGGAGGGCTGATTACCACGCTACTGTTTGAACTGGCCAAACTGGCCTTTGGCGCCCTGATCGCCCACTCCAGCTACACCACCGTGTATGGCGCGTTCGCCATCGTACCGATTTTTCTGATCTGGATTTACCTGATGTGGATTATCGTGCTGGGTGGTGCCGAGCTGGTGCGCTCCATGGAAACCTTCCAGACAGTGTGGCGCGGCTATGATTATCCCGACCTGATTGCGGTACTGGTGGTGATGTGGGAGTGCTGGCGCAAACAGCAACTGGGCGGGTCTGTCTCGGATCGTGACATCATAAGTAGCGGACTGGAGGAACAGCACTGGCGGCAATTGCGCGATCTACTGATAGACAAACGGCTGCTGGTGGTGACGAACAATGGCCGTTATATCATGACCCGCGACCCACACCAGATGAGACTAGCCGATCTTGTCAATCTGGGCGGTCGCAGTGTTACTGCACTGCCCGGCGTAAAAGCCAATGAAGCTCTTTCCTCTTACCCCTGGTATGGGCAGCTGTCGGCGTTACTGCGCCATTCCGAAAAACAGCTGCAGGAAACACTCTCCCCCACCTTGGCAGAATTATTTGAACAGGAGTCCACGGTTGAGAAAGACGATTAAGTTGCTGGCAGCGACGCTGTTGCTGTCACTGTTGGGATGTACCGATGGCCAACCCGGTTACACGCTGACAGATGGCAGTAAACTGCATTTTGATGACCTGCACGGCAAAGTGGTGCTGATCAATTACTGGGCCGTGTGGTGCAAACCCTGCCGCGAGGAAATTCCCGAACTCAATGCCTTCCAGCAAACTCACGCTGATCAGGTACAGCTGCTGGCAGTGAACTTTGACGGTGTCGTCGGTGACACCCTCAAACAGCAGGCCAATGAATTGGGCATTAAATTTCCAGTACTCACCAGCGATCCCCGCCAGCAATTTGCGGTCAAAGCCAGTGGGGTGCTGCCGGAAACTCTGGTGATTGATCGAGAGGGCAACTTCCGGCAAGTATTGCTCGGTCCCCAGAACGAAGAAAAACTCACTTCGGTTCTGAAACAATTGTCAGAAAGCCATTAGAGATTATTGGTCATGCGCAATTGCCGCCAATTTTATATCGCCGGTCAGTGGGTTGACCCCCTTGTCGGCGACGATCTGCTGGTGGAAAACCCCACCACAGAACAACCCATCGCTGTAATTTCCCAGGGTTCCCGAGACGACCTCAACAATGCGGTGACGGCTGCCCGCAACGCCTTCCACACCTACTCGCATACCTCTCGCGAAGAGCGGCTGGCCTTGCTGGAAAAACTGCTCGCCATCTACATGGAACGTTATGAGGAGATGGCCGAAGCGATTTCCCTGGAAATGGGCGCCCCCATCAGCTTTGCGCGCAGTGACCAGGCAGACTGTGGTCGCGGCCACCTGAAAAGCGCTATCGACGCCCTGCGCCACTACCCCTTTGAACAAACCATGGGGCGCACCTGTATCGTCAGGGAGCCCATCGGTGTCTGTGGGCTGATAACGCCCTGGAACTGGCCTATCAACCAGATCGCCTGCAAAGTCGCTCCTGCACTGGCCACTGGCTGCACCATGGTGCTGAAACCCAGCGAGATAGCCCCACTCAGCGCCCATCTGTTTGCCGACATGGTTCACCAGGCCGGTTTCCCTCCGGGGGTATTCAACCACATCAACGGTAGCGGCCCGGTAATTGGCCAAGGCCTGGCGGAACACCCGGATATCGACATGGTGTCCTTTACCGGTTCCACTCGAGCGGGCATTGCCGTGGCCAAGGCCGCTGCCGACACGGTCAAACGTGTCGCACAGGAACTGGGGGGGAAGTCCCCCAACCTGCTGCTGAACGATGCCGATTTTGATCAGTCCGTCCCCAGGGGCGTAGAAATGTGCATGGAAAATACCGGCCAGTCCTGTAACGCCCCCACCCGCATGCTGGTACCGGTTGAGCAGTACGAGCGAGCTGTTTCGCTGGCTGCAGAAGCGGCGACAGCAACGGCCATTGGTCAGCCCGACAGAGAAGGCCCGCATATCGGCCCGCTGGCCAGCCGGGAGCAATTCAATAAAGTACAACAATTGATTCAAACAGCGCTTGATGAAGGCGCGCGGCTGGTGGCAGGTGGATTGGGTAAGCCCCAAGGCTTCGAAACCGGCTATTTTGTGCGCCCCACAGTGTTTGCCGATGTAACCAATCAGATGACCATCGCCAGAGAGGAAGTTTTCGGTCCGGTGCTGGTGTTAATTCCCTACCGTGATGAAGCGGAAGCGATTCAAATCGCCAATGACACGCCCTACGGACTGGCGGCCTACATCCAGACTGGCGACGTGGAGCGGGGCCGACGCATCGCCCGGCAACTCCGCGCCGGCATGGTAAGAATCAATGGCGCTTCCCACGGCTACAACGCACCCTTTGGCGGTTACAAACAATCCGGCAACGGTCGTGAGTGGGGGGAGTTGGGGTTTGAGGACTATCTGGAAATCAAGGCCATCAGCGGCTGACTACCAGCCAAAAACCTGTTTTACGAACGGAATACTGAGTCGGCGCTTGGCCTCCAGAGAGGCTTTTTCCAACTGATCGAGGCAGTCCATCAAGCCGTGCAGATCCCGCGCGGCGCGGTTGACCAGAAAACGGGCCACATCATCATCCAGGGTCATGCCCCTGCGTGCAGCCCGATACTTCAGAATCTGTTCACGCAATTCATCATCGGGACTCTCCAGCTGAAACACTGGCCCCCAACCAAGGCGTGATTTCAGGTCCGGCAATGCCAGTGGCAGCTCCCGGGGTGCGGCGGTGCCGCCCACCAGTAAACGCGTACCCGCATCGCGTATGCGATTGAACAAACTGAACAATTCCTCTTCCCAGTGGGGCAGCCCCGCTACGGCCTGCACGTCATCAATGACAACCTGGGGTAACTGCTCCAGTTCTGCCAGCACGGCTTCCGGAGGGTAATCCAGCAATTCACTCAACGGCAGGTACTGTACCGGCAACCCCTGCTCGGCGGCCTGGTGGCAACTGGCCTGAAGCAGGTGCGACACACCGCTACCACGACTGCCCCACAAGTACATGACGGGTTCATCGCCCTTGGGCCAGAGATCTCGCAATAACACGATCAAGAACTGCTTGCTGTCACCCGGCTGAACCAGAAAGTTCTCAAAGGTGGCGTCGTCGTTGAGCTTGATTTGCAGACTGAGCTGTCGGGGGACTGATCCCGGCATTAGGGCCGGCCCCAGCTGAATAAATAGGTATTGGGGGGAGTGCCATCAACAACACTGGACACTTTTTCTGTCATGCGACCATCACGACGCAGGGTATCCAATAGCAAGCTGGCTTCCCCTTCCATCGACAACCGCAGCCCCAAACGATCCTCGTCGACATAATCGACGGTGACGCTGCTCACCAGCTCCAGAGACTCCAGGTAGCCGGTGACATCACTGAAAGATTGATAATTCTCGACGTGATCAATATTGAGCAACAGCTCCTGATCAGTGGATTGCGGCACAAAGGCGTAGCGACTGGCCAAAGTGTCCACTGTCTCACTCACCAATTGCTCGACCAAC
>JBFICU010000180.1:0-4250 GCA_041581855.1 Porticoccus sp.
ACTGTTGGTAGGTGCACGTCCCCGTGGACCAGGTATGGAGCGTAAAGATCTGCTGGAAGCTAACGCCGCGATCTTCTCCGTACAAGGCAAGGCTATCAACGATAACGCTTCTCGTGGTATCAAAGTGCTGGTTGTGGGTAACCCCGCCAACACCAATGCCCTGATCGCCCAGCGCAATGCGCCGGACATCAATCCTCGCCAGTTCACTGCTATGACCCGTCTGGATCACAACCGTGCCATGACCCAACTGGCTCAGAAGACTGGTACTACCATCAATGATGTCAAGAAAATGACTATTTGGGGTAACCATTCCTCTACCCAGTACCCCGATCTGCACCACGCTACTGTAAATGGTAAAACAGCCATCGATATGGTTGATCAGGCTTGGTACGAAGGCACCTATATTCCCGAAGTACAACAACGTGGCGCGGCTATCATTAAAGCTCGCGGCGCTTCCTCTGCTGCTTCTGCTGCTAATGCGGCTATTGCTCATATGCGCAGCTGGGCTCTCGGTACTGCCGAAGGCGATTGGGTCAGCATGGGTATTTACAGCGATGGCAGCTATGGCATTGCTGAAGGCCTGATCTACTCTTTCCCCTGTGTATGTAAAAATGGCGACTGGGAAATTGTTCAGGGACTTGAAGTCAATGACTTCTCTCGCGCCAGAATGGCCGCTACTGAACAAGAGCTGGCTGAAGAGCGTGATGCAGTGAGCCACCTGCTTCCCTAAGGGAAATCAGGCACTGCCAAAGGCGCCCTGCGGGGCGCCTTTTTTGTTTTTGTGGTATTTTTTGCGTCGTGCTAAAGGATATTCAAATGGTCTAAACTTCATATATGGAGTAGCCATGGTCACTATCTGTACGTTGACAAATCAGGCCAGACGGCTGGTTCTGACGCCCAATCGCTCAATGGACTGGAGCGGAAACCTCTATGTGCTGCTTGCCGCTTCAACCATTTTGCTCATCACCGCCACGGCTATGGCTCTCAAAGGGGCTTGGCTGGTACTACCCTTTGCCGGACTGGAAATTGTCGCCCTTGGCGCAGCCATGCACTTCACCCTGCGTAAACTGGACTGCCGCGAAGTTCTGACTTTGAAAGATGGTGTGCTGACGCTGGAGCGGGGCAGAACTGAACCAGAGTTGAACCTGATGTTTCCTGAACAGGCCGTGCGTATCCTGATGGACCGACCTGAACGGCCCTTGAGCTTGCCGAATATTGATCTGGTGGCCTTGGGTCATTGCTATCACCTAGGCTCTTTTCTGAACCGACCAGATCGTTTCCGTCTGGCTAGCCTTTTAAAAAACCAGTTACATCTCCAGGTTGCCAGTCACGACGCCTATCTTCGCACCAGCTTCTGATTTTTTGCTACAGTGCACCCTGCGAGTTCATAACGTATGAGGAGACCTCTATGGCATTTCCGGAAGTGGGCAAGGTCGCACCCAAGTTCAGCCTGCAAAACCAACGCGGTGAAACCGTAAAGCTGAGTGATTTTAAGGGCACAAAAAACGTGGTGCTGTATTTCTACCCAAAAGCCATGACCCCCGGTTGTACCGTACAGGCCTGCGGTATTCGTGATACGAAGGAGGCGTTTGCCAAGCTCGATACGGTAGTGCTGGGTGTTAGCCCTGATCCCTATCCCCGTCTTGCCCGGTTTGAAGAAAAACAGCAGCTCAATTTCGACCTGCTTTCAGATGAAGACCACGCTATTACGGAGGCCTACGGTTGCTGGGGACTGAAAAAATTTATGGGCCGTGAGTTTATGGGAGTTTTACGTACCACCTTCATCATTGATAAGCAGGGCAAAATCGCATTGGTGATGGATAAGGTTAAAACCAAGACACACCATGATGATGTACTCAGCTGGATTACAGAAAATCTGGTTTGAGAAACCGCGGCTATCGCGCTAAAGTCGCCCCTGTCCTGAATAACGTACACTACTGAGGTAATTGAATGTCTCTTGATTTGTCCCAGGTCGTCATGGCGGCGGCTGCACCTTCCCAGGAACCAAACCCGATCGTGACAGTATTGATGTTCGGCGGTTTGTTCGTCTTCATGTACTTCTTGATCATCCGTCCTCAGCGCAAGCGCCAGAAAGAGCACACGGAGTTGACCAAGACACTCAGCAAGGGTGATGAGGTCATCATGAACAGCGGTATGCTGGGAAAAATCACCAAACTCGATGAAGATTACTTGGTCTTGCAGGCAGGCAATAATGTGGAATTGAAATTCCAGCGAGCCGCAGTACATGCGGTGTTGCCCAAAGGCACTATCAAGGAAATCTGATGAGAACAGGCCGCTGATGCGGCCTTTCTTTTGTCTATGATCCGGTTTCCTGAAAAACTCGAGCTGGCCCAAACGCCGACGCCACTGCAACAACTGTCGCGGCTTTCCTCTGCACTGGGGACTCGTATCTGGGTCAAGCGGGACGACATGACCGGCTGCGCCATCAGTGGCAACAAAGTCCGCAAATTGGAGTTTGTGCTTGCACGAGCCCTGGCTGAGGGAGCAGACACGCTTATCACTTGTGGTGGGCTCCAATCCAATCACTGTCGGGCGACGGCTATTCTCGGTGCGCAACTCGGCTTGAATGTGCACTTGATTCTCCGCGGCGAACCACCGGTATCTCTGGACGGCAACCTATTGCTCGATAGCTTGGCCGGGGCGGAGATCAGTTGCTATCCACTTTCTGAATATCGCAACCTGCCGGCATTGTTTGAGCATTGTGCCGAACATTACCGTCAACAGGGCCGCAAACCTTTTTTGATTCCCACTGGTGCCAGCGACGGCATTGGTTGCTGGGGTTATATTCACGGCACCACGGAGTTGGCACAACAGCTTCAATCCGAGGGTATTGCCCCGGATGCTATCGTGACTGCCACCGGTTCCGGCGGCACCCAGGCTGGCCTTACACTGGGCTGTGCTCTGAATAAGCTTGATATCCCGGTGGTGGGTTTTGCCGTCTGTGACGATGCCGCTTATTTTCACAACAAGGTGCGTGAGGATATGCGCGATTGGCAGCGCCGCTACCAACAGCCATTGGATGTGGAGCAACTGAGTATCCACGTCAACGATCGCCATATCGGTCCCGGTTACGCCAAGGCTACGCCAGAGGTATTTGCCACAATTCGCCATTTGGCGGCACTGGAGGGCTTGGTGCTCGACCCGGTATACAGTGGCAAGGCTTTTCATGGCATGTTGCAGGAAATTGAACATGGTCAGTTTCAAAGCGCCCGCGAGCTGGTGTTTCTTCACACCGGCGGTCTGTTTGGCCTGTTTGCCCAGCGTGATGAACTAGACCTGCCATTGCCCTCCGTCGGCTAGCCGCCGTCGATCGCCCACTAAAAAGAGTCCATCCCATGACACTGCAAAGCTTTATCACTGCCATTAATGGATTTATCTGGGGGCCAGTCATGTTGGCACTGATTCTCGGTACCGGTCTTTATCTGATGCTGGGGCTGCGGGGTCTGCCTATTCGCAAAATAGGTTACGGCTTCCGCCAGCTGTTTCTCGGTCGCAAGGGTAGTGGGGAAGGGGATATCAGTCCTTTTAATGCATTGATGACCTCTCTTTCCGCCACCGTGGGTACCGGCAATATTGTCGGTGTCGCGACCGCCGTCAGCATTGGTGGTCCTGGAGCACTGTTTTGGATGTGGTGCACCGCGCTGGTGGGGATGGCCACTAAATATGGCGAAGCAGTGCTGGCGGTGCACTATCGGGAAACTGATGCGCGGGGCAGAAAGGTTGGTGGCCCCATGTATTACATACGCAATGGCCTCGGCCCCAAATGGGCCTGGTTGGGGCTGCTGTTTGCAGTATTTGGTACGCTGGCGGGATTTGGCATCGGTAATACCGTGCAGGCTAACTCGGTGGCTGATGCGCTGCACACCAGCTTTGCCATCCCGGAGGCGGTCTCAGGCCTGTTGATGGCTGTGATGGTTGGTTTAGTGTTGCTGGGGGGGATTCGCCGCATCGCCAGTGTGGCGGGCAGACTGGTGCCTTTTATGGGCTTGCTCTACCTGCTGGCGACAATGACAATTCTGGGCCTTAATATCACGGCTATCCCCGATGCACTATTGCTGGTGGTGGAAAGTGCCTTTGCCCCGGCGGCGGCCAGCGGCGGGTTTGCTGGCGCTACCATTATGCTCGCCCTTCAGATGGGTGTGGCGAGAGGTGTCTTTTCCAATGAAGCGGGGTTAGGTAGTGCGCCGATAGCCCATGCGGCGGCAGAAACCGATAGTCCAGTACGACAG
>JBFICU010000181.1:0-4241 GCA_041581855.1 Porticoccus sp.
ACTGATCAACAGTCCATTATCCTGATCGGAAATAGCCGTCTGATCCCGACGCCCCTGGGAACCAAAAGCCAGCCAGGCAAACGGAACCGGTGGTTCACCCAGTTTTTTCATGGCCTGTTTCAACAGCTGTCGGGTCAGCGCATCTGTCACCGTAGTGAGTAAGCGGCCGATCTGATCGGCACTGGCTTCAGCGCGAATCAGGCTACGTAACAATTCAGGAATGTCCCGTGCCACCCGCTGCAATCCCTCCACCGTATCCTGATGGCCAATTTCACCAATCAGGAACACCGGATCGGATTTCTGTGCTTTCACCAGATCCGTGGTGGTCAACATTGACACCGGTTTTCCTTCCGCAGTGACCGGGAGATGGTGAATGTTTTTTTCCGTCATCAGCAGCAGGGCTTCAAAAACCAGACTTTCAGCCGTAATACTGGTCAGCTCCAACGTCATAATGTCTGACAAGGTGGTTTCAGGACCGCGTTTCGCCGCCACCACTCGGGCGCGCAGATCCCGGTCTGTCACCAATCCACACAGCTCGTTGCTGTCATCCACCACCATCACGGAAGACACCCGCTCGACCGTCATCAATGCGGCAACTTCAGCCACGGTTTGATCCGGGTGGGCAATCACTGGCTCACGGGCAGGCAAATCCCCCACTCGACGGGTGAGCTGATAATTCTGTTCACGAAAACGGACAGCATGGCGCAAACGCTTGGCGTGGGCCTGGTTGAAAAAACGATCGAAAGGACGACTCGCCGTGCGCAGTTGTTGAAAAGTTTCGGCGTCAATCTGATACACCAGACCATCTTCAATCACCACCGCCCGATTGGTAATTTCATCACCGGTAAGGAGTGATGGATAGCCGAAATAACCGCCCGGCTCTACCCGGTCGAGTAACTGCCCTTCGTTGTTGCGAACTTCAAATGCGCCGCTGCGCACTACAAACAGACAAGGGTTGGCGTAGTCGAGAATCCCTGCCGATTCTCCCGAACGATAGTAGGCAATCTGTACTCGACTTGCTGCCAGAGTTAACTGCTCATCCGGCAATTCGTCAAAGGGCGTGCACTCTGCCAGAAAATCCCGCACCGCCGCCACTTCCACACTGACTGTCATAATGATGTCCTGATAATCCCCACCCCTACTCTACCCTAAAGGTAGACCCCTACATTGATGCCGGACAATTAGCCGAAGGTGGAATAGTGCGGACATGGCTTGCCTGACACGACAACAAAAACCTTGCCCACCTGTCTGCGCAACCCTACATTAGAAACCATGTCGTCATGGCTGACTCGGACTATTTTCGGGTTGAATGTCCCCCCTGACATCATCACATCTATATTGGATATGGCGCGCTGTTAGCCACCACAGGGAACCGATTGGAGGAATAACGGATGTCAGAGGATATTGAAAAACGCCTGCTCGCACTGGAACAGCGGTTGGCCCGCCTCGAAACACGTCAGGACAATACTAGGAATACCACGGAGCAGCTAACCCATGAGGCGACCCCCGCATGGTCTGCCAACGATCAACCATCAAGCATTAGCGCCTCCGGCACACCGAAAATCCCATCCAGCAAAAAAGTGAGCAATTGGAGCGTCACCAAAATACTGGGCTGGGGTGGAGCCATGGCCCTGGTGCTGTCCGTTTCCTACCTCATTCGCCTCGCCATTAGCGGCGGCTGGCTGACACCGGCTCGCCAGGTTTCCCTTGCAGTTTTGGCAGGCTTTATATTGATTGCCACCGGCATACGCCTGAGAAGCTCAGACCGGGAATACGCTGGTCTGCTGCCGGCAGGCGGCATCGTGGTGTTATTTCTTGCCGCTTACGGCGCCCACCTGTATTACGGTTTAATCGGCGTCAATACCGCCGGTGTGGCGGTAATGGCCATCTGCATCATGGCCCTCGTGTTATGCCGTTATTTTGATAGTCAGCTCTATGCCTTGTTTGCGGTGGTCGGCTCCTACTCTGCGCCCTTTTTACTGGGCGACACATCCGGCAGTATTTTAAATCTGGTCATTTATTACAGCTGCTGGAGTGTGGTCTTCAGCACCTTCGCCATCTGGGAAGGCAATCGCAGAATTTATCTGCTGGCGCTCTATATGGCGCTGATAGGATTTGATGCACTCTGGAAAGCGAGCGGTTCCGATAACTGGATAGCTGCGGCCAGTTTCCAGTTTATCCAGCTGATTATTTTTTCCGCCTGCGCCGTGCTCTACGCCATCCGCTGCAAAGAACCGATGACGCGGGATATGGCCATGTCCCTCGCCCCGGCACTGCTGATCTTCTATTCACTGGAATACGCCATCCTCGACCAGCATTTACCCACCCTCGCGCCTTGGCTGGCCTTGGCAAGCGCCGGTGTATTGCTAGCTGCCTATCAGGTCGCCCGGGCTTACCTGCGCGAATCATTGGCGGGGAGTAAATGGCTGTTATCCGCCTACTGCGGGCTGGTGTTGCTTCACGCGGGCTACCTTGAAAGCGTACCGGATAATCTCGGTCCCTGGGTCGCATTACTGGCAGTTGGCGCGGCAGCGGTATACCTGGGATTCAATCGTCATACCGAGATATTAAAAGGCCCTATCGGTTGGGTGATTATCGGTATTTATGCCGCCAACTACCTGCGACTGGCCGCCCATTTTGATGTCTCAAGCGTGCCCGCCAGCGAACTGTTGCTGGCGCTGTACGCCGTGCAAATCTATGCGGGCTATTACCTTGTCCGCAAACAGCCGGGACTGACCAATCTTGCACCAATACTGATCTACAGTGGCCATATCGCCGCCATGACCGCAGCCCTTTACCAATTTGATAGCCCCTTTGTGGTATCCCTCTGCTGGGCGGTGCTGGCACTGGGCAGCCTGCTCTTGGCGTTGCGCTTCAACAACAAACTACTCGGCCAGTCATCACTGTTAATTTTCGGCGCCTCGGCCATCAAGGTGTTTGCACTGGATATTGCTGAAGCGGAACCCGTTATTCGCATTGCCTGCCTCGCCGCGCTGGGAATATCACTCTATATCGGCGGCTGGCTCTACAAAAAGGTCGAACGGCTAGGTGCGAGCGCAATTTAATTTTGAATAACATTTACTGGATAGTTCAAAAAATGAAAATTTTTGCAGGTAGAGCTTGGCTGTCACGCAGTTGTAGATCAGCCATGGGCGATCGACAACCAGAGCTCTTGCCAAAAGCTGCCCTGACATTTCGGCGCAACCAGCACATGTAGTACTGGCCCACTGAGGCAAGGGAATTTACGGGATACATCCCTGTCTCTGGTCCGATCTACCGATCCCGATTTGGGCAGAGACCCAATAGATATCTGTTTTATTTCTCGCTAATGGTTGTTATCTTCAGGCCCTGCAGATCATATAACGATAAGAATGAAGGCCCGCCACTCGGTTCTCTTTCCATCTGCCTGCAAAAGCAGATGCATTGATGTTACTCATAAGGAAGTGAAACGTTGCAACAAAGTGATCTGTTGCAGAGATGTATAGCACTCACTTATTGGTAGTAAATCGGATGGTGGAATTATTATGCACAACCTGAAAGTCAAAGAACTCCAGGATGTATTGAAACAATTAGAACTTGCGATCCATTGGCATGAAGAATGGTTTTCTGATCTGACCCGAACAATCATCTGCCGACTACCCTATGACTGTTCGAAAGTCATGGAAGATCCCCATCATCAGTGCCAATTTGGCCGCTGGTACTATGAAAACTCAACACAACAACTTCTTGATAACCCAGCATTTACCGCCATTGAAGACATCCACCGCAACATGCACAATTTTTCTGCCCGTCTGCTTCTTGCCTCCTCAGAAGGATTGCCCATCTCTGCGCACGATTACGATAATTTTCTTAATGCCAAAGATACTCTTGTCTTCGAGATGAAGACGCTGAGACACGAAATTGAACAGATCCTCTATAGACGTGACCCTTTGACTGGCGCTGAAAATCGCATCGGTATGCTCAGCACACTGCGAGAGCTACATGAGCTGGTGAAACGGCGTACGTTTGAGTGCGCTCTGGTCATGATTGACCTGGACCATTTCAAGACGATCAACGACAACTTCGGACATCCTGCCGGAGACCAGGCGCTGATATCGGTTGTGCAGAACATCAAGTCGCACCTGCGTCCCTATGACCGGGTATACCGCTACGGAGGAGAAGAATTTTTAATATCCTTGCCGGATACCAGTTTGCAGGAAGTACAGGCCGTTATTGAACGCATCCGCATCAGCATTGCATCC
>JBFICU010000182.1:0-4204 GCA_041581855.1 Porticoccus sp.
GACTGGCAGTTCACGGTGGAAGTGGCGTCAGTCTGGGGCTCATTGAGTCGCTCAGGGCAGCGCGACCGAATCAACCCTTTCTGGAGCTGGTTCACCGCCTGGACCGGGAAACATCGGGTTGTCTGTTGGTGGCTAAAAAACGCTCTGCATTGCGCCATCTCCAGGATGAGATGCGCGCCGGTCGTGTGCTGAAGGTCTACCAGGCGTTGGCTTGTGGTCGTTGGCCCAAAGGCATGAAGCGCGTCAGTGTCCCGTTGCGAAAGAATGAGCTCAAGTCTGGAGAGCGGATAGTGAAGGTTGATCCGGAGGGTAAAGCTTCGGTAACGCATTTTGCGGTGCTTCGCCGCTTCGACCGTCATACCCTGGTTGAGGCGACCCTGGAAACAGGCAGGACACATCAGATACGTGTGCATAGTCAGTTTGTTGGCTGCCCGTTGGCGGGAGATGACAAATACGGCGATGACGAATGCAATCGCCAGCTTAAAACCTTAGGTTTGAAGCGGATGTTTCTTCACGCCGGCAAGCTGGCGTTTACCAGCCCATCCGGAGCAAAACTGAAAGTTGAATCACCCCTGCCAGACGAATTGGCGGCGGTGTTAGAAAAGTTAGGATAGCGGCTATGGCGAAACTGCTGGTGTTTGATTGGGATGGCACGTTGTGCGATTCACTGTCGAGGATCGTTTTGTGCATTCGTTGTGCTGCAGGCGAAGTTGGATTGCCTCCCCCTACTGATGATGCCGCCAGGGATATCGTTGGGCTAGGTCTGGTTGATGCGCTGGAAACGCTTTTTCCCGGTATCGATCGTGAGCAAATTTTCGCCATGCGCGATAGTTATTCTCGCCATTTTGTGGAATTTGATCAGGAGCCATCCCCCTTTTTTGATGGCGTGTTTGAGACGTTAGAGTCATTGCGCGAGGAGGGCTACCTGTTGACAGTGGCTACAGGGAAAAGTCGTCGCGGGTTGGACCGGGTGTTACAGGCGCGTGGGCTGACAGATTTTTTTCATGGCAGTCGCTGTGCGGATGAAACAGCGGGCAAGCCCGATCCTAGGATGTTGTTAGAGTTGATGGCGGAGTTTCGGGCGGCGCCGCTTTCGACACTTATGGTCGGTGATACTGAGTATGATCTGGCGATGGCGGTCAGTGCTGGTGCGCCCAGCGTGGCGGTAAGCTACGGTGCACACCATCCTGATCGATTGCTGCAGTATCAGCCGTTAGCCTGTATTGAGCAGTTTTCCGAATTAAAATCTGTTATAGAAAACTATAAAAAACATATAGATGTGTAATTTATCTATAGTAGTTTATAGTTATTGTTGCGGAGCATTTGGCACAATCTAATCAGCGGCAGGCCGATCAATGAGGATGGGTCGGTGCTATGGATGGCATTGAACAGGCAGATGCCGAGTCCTTCGCTCCTAAAGCTTCCGGCGCAATTGTAGGGCTCGTCCCTGTGCAGGTAAGTACAGATTTCCTCATCATCGAGTTCTTTAAACTCGACTTCGGTGGGTACGACATCAACCGTGCAATTTCCGCTCTGACTGTCTAGTAGTGCCAGTCCAGTGAGAAATAGCACCCGCTTGCCGGATTGGGCTCTGAGTTGTTTGACAGCACCCTCGAAATCGCCCGGTTTGGTCAAAATCGTTTCGCCGAGTACGGCCACCTGGTCTGAGCCGATAATCAGGTTAGAAGGGAATCTGTCCGCCAGAGCCCTGGCTTTAGCTTCTGATAGTCGACGCACCATCACTTCTGGGGTTTCCCCGTTTAGTCGTTGTTCATCAATGTCAGGAGCTACAGCCTCAAAGGGCTGCCCCAGTCTTGCCAGTAGGCTTTTGCGATACGTTGAGGAGGAGGCGAGTACCAGTTTGTGCATGGATGTTCTCCCTGTAAAAAGCACCCTATTATATACGGGCTGAATTGTCCTTTACCCAAGCATAGGGACTACGCGGTGCTAATGCGCTGCAGGCCGCGGAGTTAAAGGAATTTTTCTTTGACAGATCAAAGTCATATCACTATTATTGCGCGCCTATGTTGACACCCCCTCAGAGAAGTCAGTTGCCGAGGATTCTGGATCCCAGACGTTTGGCGAAGCAGGGTATGACCCTGGCGGGTCAGGTGGCAGTTGCACATTGCGAAAGATTACAGGACGCGGTGCTTGAGGTCAGTGAGCCTATAGATGTCAGTTTGACGTTTGAGATTGCTGAACAAGGTCGAAAGGTGGTCCGTGGTAAAGCTGCCACAACGGTGATGATACCCTGCCAGCGCTGTCTGGAGCCGATAGCATCTGTCGTTAGTGCGGTAATACAGCTGGGCATTGTTTGGACTGAGGAAGAAGCAAAATCGCTCTCCAAAGATCTCGACCCCTGGATTGTCGATGGGGAAGAAGCTGATATATCAGCAATGGTCGAGGATGAGTTGCTACTGGCTTTGCCGTTTGTAACGTACCATCCAGAGGGCCAGTGCCACGCCCATATGCCTTCCGTGATGGGTGAAGATACCAATGAAATAGGGAAAAAAAATCCCTTTAGTATTCTGGAGCAACTGAAAAACAGTGGCTCTGACAATTAACAGATAAAAGACAGTTTTTAGCAGGAGTATAAAATGGCCGTTCAACAGAATCGTAAAACCCGTTCCAAGCGTGGCATGCGTCGTGCACATGATGCGTTGACTGGACCCACTTTGTCCGTCGATCCGGTCAGTGGCGAAAAGCATCGTCGTCACAATGTTACCGCTGACGGTTTCTACCGCGGCAAGAAAGTGGTTGCTTCAGCCGAAGACTGATATTTCGCAATTCTGAACGTATTTTTTTGGCTGACTCTCTCTGTCTCGCCATTGACGCCATGGGCGGGGACTTTGGTCCCCGCATCACGGTACCTGCGACTCTCGAAATTCTTCGCCAGCAACCCCTCCTGAGGGTTGTCCTGTTCGGCGATAGCCAGCAAATCCAAGCTATTCTCGATAACACGGGTGAATCATTCGCCGGGCGTTTGCACGTGCAACATTGCCCCCAGTCTGTTGCCATGGACGAAAAACCCAGTGCGGCACTGCGCCACAAAAGGGAATCTTCCATGTGGCAGGCATTGCAGCTGGTAGCCGACGGTGGCGCGCAGGCCTGTGTCAGTGCCGGGAACACCGGCGCGCTGATGGCCATGTCTCTGGTCAAGCTGGGCACGCTACCGGGAATCAGCCGGCCGGCGATCTGCACTCGTGTCCCCACCAGCAAGGGTTTTACCTATTTGCTCGACCTGGGTGCGAACCTTGAGTGTTCTGCGAGGCAGCTCTATGAGTTTGCTCTGATGTCTTCTTTGGCTGCGTCTTCTGTTGCCGAGCCGATGCCCAAAGTCGGCTTGCTTAATATCGGTGTGGAAGCCATCAAGGGGCGTCAGGAAATACTGGATGCTGCAGAATTGCTGAAGGCGGACGCCGATATCAACTATATAGGCTTCGTGGAAGGTGATGCTCTCTTCACTGGGGTGGCGGATATCGTTGTCTGTGATGGTTTTAGTGGCAATGTGGCGCTGAAAACCGGGGAAGGGGTTGCAAAAATGATCCAGGGTTTGCTGCGGCAGACGCTTTCTGAAAGCCTTTTAGCCAGGGTCGGGGCACTACTTGTCCGACCTGCGTTAAAACGACTACTTAAAAAAGTCGATCCGGCTCAATACAATGGGGCTAGTTTGTTAGGTTTGCGCAACGTGGTGGTGAAAAGTCACGGTGGCGCATCTGAGTGGGCATTTTCCCGTGCCATAGAAGTGGCCCTCGGTGAAGTTGAGAAGGATCTACCAAACCTGATCGCAGGGCGGTTGGCAGATAAAAACAATCAAACAGAGGTAAGCGATGAAAAATAATCTCGCATTTGTCTTTCCGGGGCAGGGTTCACAAAAAATCGGTATGTTGGCAGAACTGGCCGAGAAGTACGCTGTGGTTAGCGAAACCTTCGCTGAAGCATCTGAAGTCCTCGGCTATGACCTGTGGGACTTGGTGCAGAACGGTACCCATGAAGAGATCACTATGACCGAGCGAACCCAGCCGTTGCTGCTGACAGCCAGTGTTGCTGTGTGGCGCATTTGGCAACAAGAAAATGGTGCTCAGCCGACATTGATGGCAGGGCACAGTCTTGGTGAGTGGTCAGCGTTGGTTTGCTCCGGTGTCGTGGCGTTTAAGGATGCGGTGCGTCTGGTGCGCAATCGTGGTGCCTATATGCAGGATGC
>JBFICU010000183.1:0-4191 GCA_041581855.1 Porticoccus sp.
GAATTTTCTGTGCCGGGCAAGAGGAAGGCCATTTGCCTCAACGTAAGCATTTGAGCTTTCAAGCGCGGCTGCGTTTTCCTGAAGCCAGCGCTGCTCTTTGCAACGCTTCACAGCCTCCGCAATGCCTGACTCAGCAGACCGAGAAACGTTGATACCCAGCGCTTTCGCTTCACTGAGCAAAACGCTATCCAGGGACAAATTTGTGGGACGCCGCGTGGGCTTGGCGACTTCAACGCGCGGCATGGCTCACACTCGGAAAAACGAAGAACACCAACAATATATGCGCATTTCTCATGTGCATCAACGTTGGCAATTGCACCCCGCCGACCCAGTCACCAAACGCCTGGGTTCAGCGGCGATTGAGGCGCAAGTCGTTTTTGCGAAAGCAAAAATGCGCAACGGGTCAAATGTCGGTTGCAACGCCTTGTTGGACGTCACGCGCACCGACCTCCCGGGCACGTGCTACGCAGGAGAGTTGAACGTCGTGGCAATTCACGGGTAACGCCGCAGCTATGCCAGTTGCGAATCTTGTCACCTTCGTTGTGTGGGCTATCCGCCAGCGCTCGAGAAAACAACGTTCCGCATAGAGATTGATCCCCAGTCGAATCCCTCGACTGGAAATTCGACCGCGTCACCATCGCTACTCGCCCCGGCTGCGTATAGCATTGGATACCAGTGGTCCGGAGTCGGGTGCGCAAGTTGGCCAATGTCCGATTGAGACCACATATTGATCAGCGCACCTGAATCGTGCTGTTCGAGGATCTTTGCAACATCGCTGTCGAACTGGCGGGCCCAATCTGGCGTTTTCGGGTCGCCCGAGCGCATGTGGCGTACCGCATCGCCCAGGTTATGAACGACATTGCCACTAGCCAGGATCAGGACTCCCTCCTCCCGTAGTGGCGCCAACGCACGACCGATTTCGTAGTGGAATTGGGGCCCACGCTGGCTATCGATGCTGAGTTGGATTACGGGGACATCCGCGTTCGGATACATCCAGCGCAGGACGCTCCAAGTTCCATGATCCAGACCCCAATCGTGACTGAGGGCGGCAGCTTCATCGCCCAAGAGATTGAGAACTCGATCGGCAAGACCGACATGGCCGGTGGCCGGGTATTGGAATTCGGACAGAATCGGGGGAAAGCCGCTGAAATCGTGGATGGTGCGTGGTGTGCGATTGGCCATGATGTATGTACCGTTCACGTACCAGTGCGCGGAGATCGCGAGGATGGCCCTCGGATGGGGGGCTCGTTCTGCCAGGGCCGTAAAGCCGCGGCTCCAGTGGTTGTGTTCTACGGCGTTCATCGGAGACCCATGTCCCGCGAATATCACCGGCATTTTCGTTGGGGTCGAGTTTGTCATTTCTGTTCGTCACTGCGTCGATGTGCTGGTGGAAGTTCGATCCTCGTGTCGAAAACCCCGAATTTCGATGGGTGCGGACGGAGCCCAATTGCTCCGTCCGTTTCCTCGATCTGCATACGGGATGCCCAGGCGCTTATGCGCGCTTGGTGAGCAAACCGTCAACCGAAGCACGTCCGCCGCCGCTGATCGCCAGTGAGATCGAAGCAGCAAGCAGGGCCAGGCCGAACTCGTATCCGTTATTGCTCATGAACAGACCATTCGAAATGTGGGTGCTGAAAATGGCAACGATCATTGTGAATGCCAGCGCTGCGGCAGCCGGGCGCACCAGAAGGCCAACGATCAGTGCCAGTCCGCCAAAAAATTCAGCGCTGCCAGCCATCAGGGCCATCAGGAAGCCCGGCGCAAGGCCGATTGACGCCATCCACTGACCAGTACCCTCGAGGCCGTAGCCCCCGAACCAGCCAAAGAGCTTCTGTGCACCGTGCGCGGCGAAGATGATGCCGACCGGGATGCGCAGGGCGATCGCATTCCACCCTGCGTCAGTTGTGATAAGTCGTTGAATCAGTGACTTGAACATTGTTTTCTCCTCAGTTGGCAACAGGGCGCCGTTGATCGTGGGGTTTGCGGTTGTCATCAGAAATATCCTCGTCGGTTTAGGGGCCGCGGTATGGCTGCGGCTTGACCATTACTCTATTCACTCGCATTGATGGGATAAAGATGGCACGATGAGATTTACTGTTCCTATTTCTTGAACAATGGGTCGATTTCAGCAAATGCAGACCTTCGTTGCGGTGGTCGATGCGGGAAGTTTTATCGGCGCGGCCGACACGCTCGGGCTCTCCAAGGCTGCAGTCTCGCGCCACGTGAACGAACTGGAAGCGAGGCTGGGAATCCGGCTACTGCATCGCACCACGCGTCGCCTGTCCCTGACCTCCGAGGGTGAAGTATTTCTTGGACGGTCCCGAGACTTGCTCTCTATGCTTGACGAGGCGGAGGCGGAAGTAACATCCAGCAGCTTGTCGGCCCGCGGCAGGCTCCGGGTAAACGTGCCGGTGACCTTCGGCATCCGGCAGCTGGCACCGCTTTGGAGCATGTTTCGCGCACTCCACCCCCAGGTGGAACTGGAAGTCACGCTAGCGGACCGGATGGTGGACCTGATCGAAGAAGGCTTCGACCTGGCCATCCGTATCGGGACGTTGAGCAGTTCCAGCCTGATCAGTCGAAAACTGACCACGACGCGCTTGATAATGTGCGCGAGTCCAGACTACCTCGCCTCATACGGAAAACCGGCGCTACCCGATGAACTCGGCAAGCACGCAGTGATTGGATACAGCTACTTCGCAAGCGGTGATGAATGGCACCTCGACGGGCCGGCCGGACCGGTAAGCGCCCGAACGCGGCCCAGCTTCCACAGCAACAATGGCGACACATGCCTCGCGGCGGCACTGGCGGGCCAAGGCATAATCTTGCAACCGGATTTCTTGGTCGGCGAAGACATCCAATCGGGGAAGCTCGTGGAACTTATGCCGGAGTATTCCGCAGGAGAATTGGCCGTGTACGCGGTTTACCCGTCCCGTCGTCTTGTTGCTCTCAAGGTGCGAGCACTTGTCGAGTTCTTGGTGGAGCACTTCACCACAACTCTATCGCAATTAGGCAGGCCGTCTCGGGGTAATCCCCCCGAAAACTAGCCGGAGCACTTTGGAGCGAGCGCAGCGAGTCCCGAAGGGACGCGGCGCAGGGACGCGCCGCGCAACAAAACCGTGCTTCAAAGCACGTTGCAGCGATTGGCTCCATCTGTGCGGCTTGCATGATGGCCAGATGCCAAAGGCATCACGAAACAGGCCGGATATACGACTGCAACCCCTGGTTTCTCAGCCCGTCAGCTCAAGGCCTTGCGGGGGGAGTCCAGATATGACTTGTTAGCTGCCGCCGCTTCCGACCGCACATGGCCATTGTCGAAATGCACCCGAACAAGGCCGCTCATTTCATTTGCACCCAGACGGATCCTACCTTGACGTGCACGCTAGCTACTGAAGGGCTGGAAATCGAAAAGTGATTTGCCGTTTTCCTGTCGGGGTTGGTTTCTGAGCGCCATCGGCTCGGTAACCCACGATTCATTACCCCATCAATCATTTCACTTTCAGAAACGGGATGCTCTCCCTCTCCCAGCACATTGTGTCCTTCTCTACCAGTGATGAGCCGGAATTCGCCCGCGACCGTGGCCGGCCTCAGCTCATCTCCATCCTTTAGCACGATCTTGATATGGTCAGACAGCTCGTAACGCTTTGCCATTAATGTCACTCTTCCTGCTAAGTGTGGGGGGGGCACCCGAAATCCTGCTGCATTTCTAGCGCAGCTTTGGCAATTTTCGCGGACTCATCAACTCTGCTGCGTATCTCCTCAAGGGAAATCAACTCGGCTGCTGTTGAGGATGATTTTGGAGTCAAATTAAGAATTCCTTCGATCTTGTACGTGCCATCTGGCTGGCTAGTTAAGGCAACTGGGCTATGTGCAACAGCATTTCTAACGCCAGCGTGCTTGTTTGCAACAACGAAAGCATTCATGGCCCAAGAGTGCCTATCATGATTCCCCCTCGGAAACCGCTTCCGCAGGTATCCGATGCGTGCAGCAAGTGACTCCGACAGCACAGGGTGTTGGTTGTTTCCAGTAATCCCAGCGATCAAAAGGCGGGAGGCCATCTCGAAAGCACCCATATTCAGGATGTACCGGCCGACCAGGGTCACCCATTCGTCGTCTGCAGCACCAAACATTGGCTCTACCATAGGCAGCTAACGCCTATTGGATGGACAAAAACCACCTAACACGCAGTCC
>JBFICU010000184.1:0-4176 GCA_041581855.1 Porticoccus sp.
ATACTCCATATAACTCGCTGTAAACTTTGCTACGTCCTCACCATAGTAATCGGCAAGAATATCGAGAGACATATCAATACCCGCTGAAATGCCGGCTGAAGTCATAACTCGTCCATCTCGCACTACCCTGGCCTCACCGTCGACATCAACTGCAGGGAACAACTCCTGCATCAACTGCAGTGAATGCCAGTGGGTCGTCGCCGTCAGTCCATCCAGCAGTCCGGCGCTGGCGAGAATCAGCGCTCCTGTGCAGACCGAGGCGAGCAATTCCACTTGCGCGGCCCGCTGCTGAACAAAGCTCAGCAGTTTTTCATTGTGCATTTCCCAACGGGTGCCCAAACCACCGGGAACAAGCAATACATCAAGCGGAGGACAGTCACCAAACGTCGTATCGGGCAGTACTTTTAATCCGCCAGCCGCCACAACGGGCCTGTCGAACTGTGCAATCAGTATCACCTCAAACGGAGATGGCTCGGAACGGCGACTTTCCTCGTTCAGGCGCGCGACGGAAAACACTTCAAAAGGGCCGGCGAAATCCAGAACCTCAATTTCGTCAAAAACCAAAATACCAAGCTTCTTACGAATCATCTGGCCACCGCTTTGCACCATTTTTAGGATTTAGAGAGGGCGCGATTACTCTACGGGCCCTGTAATCAGCAACACATGCTCACAACCATACCATACTCCGACCGAGCAACTCCCCTCGCCTCAGAATCAACACTCTCCCATCTAATCTAACAACATTTTTATGCCAATCAGAATCAGCACCACGCCACCAAACATTTCTGCCTTACTCTCCAGCCAGGTTCCACTTTTTGTGCCGATATAAACACCCGCCATACTAAACAGGTAAGTGGTCACACCGATTATCAGGCAGGCAACTATCGGCCCCACATCCAGCAACGTCAGTGCAAAACCTGCTGCCATCGCATCAATGCTGGTGGCGATAGCCAGCATCAGCATCACCCGGTGAGTAATATTGGTAATATCTTCCTCGACGCCCTCCGCAAAAGATTCATAAATCATTTTGCCACCAATGAGCACCAGTAACAGGAAAGCGACCCAAGGCGCGAAAGCCTCAATCCAGCCCAGCACCCCCTTGCCGCCCAAATAACCAATCATCGGCATCAGTGCTTGAAACAGGCCGAAATAAATTCCGGCCATCAGCGCAAGCGAGAAGGGTCTGCGCTGATGCTTTGCCCCCAAGCCAATGGAGACGGCAAAGGCGTCCATACTCAGGGCGACCGCCAATAACAACACTTCAAACATGATTAATGTTCCTCAAATTTTTGGCGCCAGTACTTTAGAGTCATCACCACCTCTCTTCAAGAGTCCTCCCCGCCTTATGATTGCTGGAACTACTGTAAAGGCCAACCCACTAGTAGTACGAGCAGGGTGGCGCAACCAATAAAGCAATTCATCGGCAGCCCCACCCGCAGAAAATCCGTAAATCTATACCCCCCCGGCCCATAGACCATCAGGTTGGTCTGATAACCCAGCGGCGTGGCAAAGCTAGCAGAAGCCGCCATGATAATGGCAAATATAAACGGTTCATTATTGAGACTGGCCTTTTCTGTCAGTTCCAGCACAATCGGCAGCACTAATACAGCGGCAGCATTGTTAGTGATCAATTCAGTAAGCACTGATACCAGCACATAGCAGAGAATTAGTAGTAACCAAGGCTTACCCGAGCCAAATTCAATCAAGTATTCTGCAATAATCGCTGCGACACCGGTTTTCTCCAGTGCCATCCCAAGTGCAAATGACGCTGCAATGGTCACAATAACCATCAAATCAAGGCTCTTCTCTGCCTGATTAATTGAGCAACAACCCGTGGCTATCATCAAGACCGCGCCTGTTAGTGCAGCATTTAACATGCTGGTGAGGCCCAAGGCGGCTACGCCCACCAAACCAAATAAAATTGCCCAGGAAAGGTAGGCTTTCTCGTGGCGGGGAGACTGAGCACTGAGTTCGTTGATAAGCAAGAAATCCCTGTTGTAGCGCTGCCTACTGACGAAAGCAGGCCGCGCTTCCAATAACAAGGTGTCTCCCGCTTCCAACCGAATATTGCCCAGATTGCCCTGCACCCTCTCACCGTTTCTGGCAACAGCCAATACCACTGCACCGTAACGGTTGCGAAATTTGGCGTCTCGAATAGCATGGCCAACCGCATCACAGTGAGGCGAAACAACGGCCTCAACCAAGCGCCGCTCAGCTCTGCTGTCATTAAGTGCCGAAGACTGATCTTCTCCAGCTTCCATCGAGGGGACTAGCCCATTGATACGCAAGAGGTCTGCGATAGCCTCTGTATCACCGGCAAACACCAGTCGGTCCCCGCCATAAAGTTTTTCCTCAGAGGGAACAGCCGTGATAATCGCACCAACACGCTCGATCTCGACTAGATAAACACGCTGTAAATGCCTCAGTCCTGCATCTGCCACAGTTTTGCCCACCAGCGGTCCACCTTCTGCAACCTTTACCTCCAGCGTGAACTCACGGAGGTTACCGAATATCTGTTTATCACCTCGATCCGGCAACCACCTCGGGAAAAACACCCAGATAAACACCATTCCCGCTAGCGCAACGGGCAAACCCACAGCAGTGATCGAAAACAGAGAAAACCCCGGTTCTCCGGTCAATACCTGATACTGTCCGTTCACCACCAGGTTGGTACTGGTGCCAATCAATGTCAGGGTACCGCCGAGAATGGCGGTATAGCTGAGGGGAATCATGAGTTTGGACGATGGAATATTGATGCGCCGTGACCATGCATGAATTGCTGGAATCATGGTGGCGACCACAGGAGTGTTGTTGAGAAAAGCACTCAGCACGACCACTGGAGCAAATATTCTTGTAAGTGCCTGCCGTAACGTATGAGGCTGGCCTAATAACCGGTTGACCAGCAGATCTATCCCACCCGTGCCATGTATACCTGCTGCCACGACAAACATGGCTGCCACAGTAATCACACCACTATTGCTAAACCCTGCAAGCGCCTCACTTGACGTAAGAATGCCGCTGAGACTCAATATAATCATCACAACCATCATGACCAGATGCGGCCCGATGCGACTAAGCGCCAGTACTAGCAGGGTTCCCACCGTTAGAGCCAGCGACAAGTAACCCTGCCATTCCATAATTCTTCCTGCTTTTACCCCAGAGCCAGATGCGCAGAATAAACTGCAGCATAAATTCTAATAAAGAATATAAATCGATATGGTTAGATAAATATGAAATAAACGGAGCACACCCAATTCACCAGCCGGACTCTTCAGACATAAAAAAGGCCGCTTAAAAAAGCGGCCTGTGTTCTACCCCGGTGGGGCTCTGCTGGAATGCTTACCGGAAAAATAACAACTCCCGGTATTTTGGCAACGGCCACAAATCATCCGCCACTTCAGTTTCGAGGGTGTCCGCATGCAAACGCACCTCGTCCATCAGCGGACGAATCGTATTGGCACAGAATTTCATATGATCTTCTGTTGAATCAAAATCATGTTTTCCGATAACTGCTGACAATTCTGCAACGGCGAGCATCATGCTGTTGATTTCGGCAGCCACCTTGCTGGCGACAGATTTGTCTACATCGATACCCACATCCCCGGCACCGGCAATGGTGGCCGTGAGATCTGACAGATAAGACATTGCCGCTGGGTATATCATGGTTTTAGCCATTTCTGCCATCAGCTTGGCCTCAACTTCAATAGAGAGAATATACTGCTCCGCGTACACCTCATAACGGCTCGCCAGCTCCACCGGCGACAACACGCCCGTCTTTTTGAAGAGCTCAACGACTTCTGGCTCAAGAAGCGCTGGCAATGCATCTGCGGTAGTTGGGATATTTTTCAACCCACGCTCTTCTACTGCCAACCGGTGCCATTCGGAGGAATAACCATCACCACCAAAAACCACATTTCCGTGCTCTTCCATCAGCTCCTGGAGCACTTTAATGACGGCTTCCGACTGGCTGGCACTGCTTGCAAGACTGGCTTCAAGGCGCAGAGCAATCCATTCCAGAGAGTCCGCCAGCATCGTATTCATCGTCACCAAGGGTCCCGACACTGATTGTGAGGAACCCACCGCGCGGAACTCAAAACGGTTTCCGGTAAAGGCAAAAGGTGACGTGCGATTGCGGTCCCCTGGATCGCGTTCAAATTTCAGACTCTGTGACAAACC
>JBFICU010000185.1:0-4167 GCA_041581855.1 Porticoccus sp.
CTCCCCCGGTGGGTAGACCGCCATCTGGCAATGTTTGTCGTGACGCTATTCCGGGGTCTAAGAAGCAGAGGCGCCAGCAATGAACATGCGCGACTTTCGCAGCGATTCTTTCAGCAGGGCTTTGCGGTTCTGGTGGGTTGCTGCGACAGCGGTATTTTTCATGACCCTGTTGGCGGCCTGTGCGCCCACAACAGAGATCGCGCGTTCCTCTGCAACAGATGTGCTGAAGGAACAGGATTGGCAGCGGCTTGAAGCAGAGAAGGTCTATCTCGAGCGACAGGTGCACCTACAGGATCTGGCTTGGCGCCTGAGGACCAACGGGTTGCGGTTGTGCCCGGATGCTCAGATCAGGTCCAGTGGCTTTGTGTGGAAGGATACGTCCGCTCTGGAGGCAAAGGACAGGACACTTTTTTCCGAGGTGTATGGACTCCAGAAGGGAATTGTCATTACGCATGTGATTCCCGGCAGCCCGGCGGAGCTGTCTGGCCTGAAGGCTATGGATCTTGTCCTGTCGGTAAACGGCCAGGTTATCCCGGCAAGCAATTCCGGCGAGGCGTTTGTCAAAACCCTCGGAGCGTCGTCCATGCTGGAATCCAGGGTGAAGGTGGTGTTGGGTATTAAACGGGCCGATCAGCCTATGACGCTGGATATTGAGCCGGTAAAGACCTGTTCATTTCCGGTGATTCTGGTGAAAGATGACAGCCTCAACGCCGCGGCAGATGGGCAGTCCATTTATATCACTGCGGGCATGTACCGCTTTGCCGAAAGCGATGAAGACCTGATGACGGTGATTGCCCACGAGTTCGCCCACAACAGTGAGGGTCATATAGAGAAGCGAACCGGTAATTACCTGCTCGGCACTATCTTTGACATCCTCGCCGCAGGCTATGGGGTCAATACCCGGGGCACCTTTGGCAATGTGGCTGCCAGTCTGTACAGCCAGGATTTCGAGCGGGAAGCGGATTATGTGGGCATGTATTACCTGGCGAATGCCGGGGTGGATACATCAGTGGTGAATCGCTTCTGGCGCAGGATGGCCATTGAGCATCCCAGCGGTATCAAGGAGCATTACAGCAGCTCGCACCCCTCCACGGCGGAGCGCTGGGCAAACCTCAAGGCGGCCCACGAAGAGATTCAGGAGAAGCTGGTCAAGGAAGCAGCACTTGTTCCTGAAAGGAAATAACCTGCCAAACGCTACCTGATTCAGATATGTTATTTGGCATCAGAGAATCATTTGTCGTCTTTATGAATGTGGCTTCGTTTAGATAGGGTCTAAATCATGTCGGCTAATATCGATCAATTGAAAACAGTTATCCGCCGCTGGACGCTGATTTTGGGCGTTCTGCAAATCACGGTTGGCTGCGTGGTTGGTTTTATTCCCCCAACGGCTGTGGAGTGGTTTCGCGGCATTGTGATGGCCCATATCGAGTTCACCGCCAATGGCGTGCTGATGATTGTGTTCGGGCTGCTGTTGAATGAAATGCGCCTGGGTTCGCTGGCATTGAAGGTGTGGTTTGCGCTGTTGCAGATCGGCACCTGGACCAATGGCACGGCAGGGGTGATGGCCGCTTTTCTCGGCGCTACGTCGCAGTTGATGCCGACCCTCAGCGAGAAATTCCCGCCACCCCACGGCATGGACAGTTCTTTGGTGACTGCCACCCTAATGATCTGTGGTGTGACCATTCTGCTCGCACTGTTACTGACCCTTTATGGTCTGTTGCGGGCTGGGAAGCAGGCGTAGCTGCCTACTCTGGCAACCGTAACAAGTCTTTGGGATAACCTGAACCCGGCCTGCAACTGAGCGGTCGGGTTTTTTGTTTTGGCGTATTCAGCGCGGAGTATGCAGGGGCAGGTGGATCTCTACTTTCAATCCTCCTTCCGGCCGATTGGACAATTCCAGGAATCCCCCCATGTCGCGGATAATGTTCTGGGTGATTGACAGCCCCAGACCGATACCACCGGTTTCCGAGTTGCGGGATCGCTCCAGCCGGTAAAAGGGTTGGGTGACGTTTCCCAGCTGTACTTCGGGAATGCCCGGGCCGGAGTCGCTGATGGTGATCACCAGGTGTTCGCCGGGACAAGTCAGCTCGATGTGTGCCGTGTGGCCGTATTTGATGGCGTTGTCGATGATGTTTTGCAGTGCCCTGCGCAACAGGCTGGCCCGGCAGAGCAGGACGACCGGGTTGCATTGGTTGTCGTCGGTGATCCGGAAGCCTTCGTCGCGCAGATCGTCGCACAGGCTTTCCACCAGCGCCGTGACGTTCACCATGCGAACCGGCTCGCTGGATTCGTAGCCGCGCACATAGGCGAGCACGGATTCGATCATCTGTTTCATGTCGCTCACTACCCGCAGCAGGCCCTTGCGTTCCTCATCGTTGCTGAGCATTTCCGTACGCAGTTGCAGCCGGGTGGTGGCGGAACGCAGATCGTGGGAAATTGCCGCCAGCATCTCGGTCTGGCCATGGAGTAGGCGGGATAAACGGGTTTGCATTCGGTTGAAGGCATGGGCCGCGCGGGAAACCTCTGGCGGACCACCCTCGTCGAGTGGCGGGGTGTCGAGGTTGACTCCTATGGTATCTGCGGCCCTGGCCAGTCGCTGCAAGGGGGCAGTGGCTTTACCTACCAGAAACCATGTCAGCAGCAGGGCGATCAGGGCTACCAGCAGGAAGTATGCGAGTACCGAGTCCGCCAACAGCGAACTGCCCTCAGGCAGGATGGCGTGAAAAATGGTTTGCTCGCTATCGGGAAAATTGACAAATACCAGTACATCAAAACCGCGGGATGAAAATTGTTTGCCGGCGAATTGGGGTAGCTCCAGGCTGCGCACGCAGATTTCCCCGTCCAGTCCGGGTATCGCCTCGAACGCGGTCTTGATACGCGCGCTCAAGCGCTCGGCGAAAGTGTTTTCCTGGCAGGCGACCTCGTCAATGGAGACGATCTCCGGGAAGGTGGCCAGAAACTGGGTTTGCGCTGCGGCGAGGATTTGCTCCCGGTCCTCGGAGGGGAAGCTGTTGGCGAGGTTGACGATGCCGATGATGCGGTCGGCGAGATCGGTGGTCTCGGTCAGTAGGATATTGCGCTCGCGGTTTTGTTCGAACAGCAGCAGGCTGGCGATCTGGGACAGCACGAATACCGCGCAGAGAATCAGGGTGACGCGGACTTTCAGAGACATGGGCGGCAGCGGGATCACGACTTCTCTACACTGCAGGAGAAAATATAGCCGGTACCCCAGGCCGTTTTGATGATTTCCGGGTGTTTGCCGTCGTCTCTCAACTTGCGTCGCAAACGGCTCACCTGAACATCAATACTGCGGTCGAAGGGCGCGCTGTTGCGGCCCTTGGTGAGATCCAGCAGCCGGTCCCGCGACAGGGGAATGCCGGGGTTTTGCACAAAGGCGAGGAGCAGTGCCGTCTCACTTGCAGAAAGTGGGGTGGCAACGGAGTGATCGTCGAGGATCTCCATCTGTGCCGGAATAAACCGCCACTGGCCGAAACGAATGGTGCCGGTGTGCTGTACCTCTTGGCTGCGGGTGCGTCGCAACACGGCTCTGATGCGGGCGATCAGCTCCCGGCCGCCGAAGGGTTTGACGATGTAATCATCCGCGCCCAGCTCCAATCCCACTACCCGGTCGATTTCTTGATCCTTGGCGGTGAGCATGATAATTGGCGGCATGCCGGGGTCGGAGCGAAGCTGGCGGCAGAGTTCGAAGCCGTCGCGGTTGGGTAACATGACGTCCAGCAGAATCAGGTTGGGTTTTGACTCGGTCAGTCTCTGAAACATCTCGTCGCCGTCCCCGGCGACGGTGGCGCTGTAGCCTTCGGAGGTCAATAATCGGGATACCAGTTCCCGGATATCCTCGTTGTCGTCGACAATCAGAATGTGGGGTGATGCCAGGAAACTGTTTGTGTTCATAAGGTGTCAGCCGGCTGAAGTGGTAGTTGTTATTTTCTGCTGGCAGTTGGGTCAACAGCTACCTTACACCAGAAAATCGGCCAGTACACGACAGAGATTGATCGACACACTTTGTTACATTTTCGTAATACTTTTCCGCTGTATGGGTGAGAGAGTAGGGGAAAATTATAACAAGTGGTGATCTTGTGCAGAACGTACTGAAAACCATAACCGGAAATTTTGTTGTTTTCCTGATGTTGAGTGGCCTGGCGATTA
>JBFICU010000186.1:0-4164 GCA_041581855.1 Porticoccus sp.
CAGATCGAGGTGGGTGGTGAATTGGCTTCATGGTGGCAACAGCTGGCGGCCGCCATCGTTAATGGCTTGATGTTTTCCACCATCCTCACACTCCTAGTGACTCCGGCCATGCTGGTGCTGCCCGAGTACCTGAAAGAGCGAATCAGTAGACGTTTCCCCTCTTTATATACAGATCAAGTGGGAGCTTGAGGGAACCCATGAAACGCCTCTGCTCAGTATTGTTTCAAGGCTGGATGGGCTTTGCCGCAGCCATTTCCATATGGTCACTCTTTCAGCAGTTTTCGTTGCCCTGGTTTGGTGTATTACTGGCCTCAGTGGCTCCCTTACTGAATCGTATTTGGCACTACGATCACACCTTGTCCATGAACTCGAAGGTGCGTTTACCGTTGGTTTCCCTGATGGTAATGCTGGGTGTTGCCTGGGTATTACTGACTGTTTCGGAACGAGGTTGGCCGCTGTGGCTGGTGCTTGGCACACTGGGCAGCTTTTTGCTGAACACGTATTGGGCTTCTGACGACAATGTCGCCCGCTGATATCCCACTTTATGACCTCCTGGCAGAGGTTCGCGCTTGCCGACGTTGTACTGACTTGCCCTTAGGCCCACGCCCCGTACTAAGGGCGGAATCTACAGCCAAAATTCTGATCATTGGTCAGGCGCCGGGTACTCGGGTACACGCCAGTGGAATTCCCTGGGACGACCCCAGTGGTGAACGACTGCGCAATTGGATGGGGTTGGATCGGGAGCAATTTTATGATGCTTCCCGTGTCGCCATTATGCCAATGGGGTTCTGTTATCCCGGGAGGGGGCGCTCCGGTGATTTGCCTCCTCGTAAGGAATGCGCCCCTCAGTGGCATGAGGCTATTCTGGCCTGCTTGCCAGAGGTGAGTCTGACACTGTTGATCGGCCAATACGCTCAGGCGTATTACCTGAAAGGTCGTCACCGTTCTCTGGCGGAAAGGGTGAAACAATGGCGTCAGTATTTGCCTGATGTTCTACCGTTGGTACATCCCTCACCACGCAATCGTCGTTGGCTGGCCAATAACCCCTGGTTTGAAGAGGACCTTGTGCCAAATCTTCGATCAGAGATTGCACTGAGGCTTAACTCACCTAAGATAGTGAACAAGTGAGAAAAGATCGACGCAGGGGAGTGTTACCCTGCTGTGTCTGTTTAAGGATAATCCATGAGTAACCCCTTTTTAGATAAATCCAATCTGATTCGCGTCGCCGCTTCAGGATTAAAGTTGGGCATGTTTGTCGCAGAGCTGGATCGACCCTGGTTGGAAACGCCATTTTTGCTACAGGGTTTTGTTATTCGACACCCCTCTGAAATCCGCAAATTGCAGGAATACTGCGATCACGTATTCGTGGAGAAAGAAGGGCGCCGCTGGGGTGAGAAAAAAGATCCGTTTCGGGCGGGGTTTGGTCTGTCAAAGCGCAATGCTGATGGCTCTGGTGACAGTGGCATGCAACGCCGTGTTCGGGGAGCAGGTGATAAGAGCTCCCCACTTGAGAGTATCTTTACTCGACCAGAACATCCGATAGAACGTTCTGCTGAGGAAGAGCACCCTGTTGCTCGCAAAGCGTTCGATGCCGCCCATCGAACCGTTGAAGGTTTACTGGAACAAGCCCGACTTGGCAATGCCATTGATACTGAGGCCGCCAAAGAGGTGGTGACTGATTGCGTTGACAGTATTCTACGCAATCCACATGCTTTGTTATGGATGGCCAAGATCAAGCACATGGACCACTACACCATGGAGCACTGCTTGAACGTGTGTATTCTGGCCGTGGCATTTGGTCGACATCTGCGGTTGCCGCAGGAGGATCTGGTCAAACTGGGTGTTGGTGGCATGCTTCATGATGTAGGCAAAATGCGTATCCCCGCGGAAATTCTCAATAAGCCAGACCGGCTGACAGATGAGGAATTTGCTCTGATCAAGACCCACACGGAGGAGGGGCGTAAACTGTTGATGAAGTCACAGGGCTCTTTGAGTGTCGCCGTCGATGTGGCTATCAACCACCACGAGCGAATGGATGGTAAAGGCTACCCCCGTGCACTCTTTGCCCGGGAGCTGTCCAGTTACTCGCGGATTATTTCTATTGTCGATGCCTTCGATGCCATGACCAGTGACCGCTGTTACGATGGCGCCCGCTCAACCCTGGATGCGCTGAAAGAAATTTACCGTAAGCGCGGCACTCAATTTGATGAAGACTACTCGCTGGAGTTTATCCAGTTGATGGGGCCATACCCTCCCGGAACCATCGTTGAACTCGTCAACGGTTATGTGGCGATCGTGTTGTCCTCCCAGGAGAAAAAACGTCATTTGCCCTTGGTGAAGTTGGTTTTGGATGAGAATAAACAACCGATAGGAGAAGAGTTCGTTGACCTTTTGGATGTTCAGCGAGGGACTTTGCCAAGAGATTGGTTGATTCATCGTGTTCTGAAAGATGGTCAACATGGTGTGTTTTTGGAAAACTGCCCGGTCAGGACGGCTATTTCTGCCTTTCAGACCCCACCAGATATGGAATAGCATTGGAGTCCTGAATTCTTTCAAACCTCTTTTCCCAATTAAGCAGTTAAATTATGGACAATAAGTTTCTCGACAAATCTACCTGTGTTCGCATTCCCGCCTCAGAAGTAAAGATAGGAATGTTCGTGGCAGACTTGGATCGTCCCTGGCTTGGAACGCCGTTTTTGACCCAAGGCTTTTCCGTAAGCTCCCTATCTGAGATTAAAAAACTCCGCGAGCTATGCAGTTTTGTGTATGTGGAAAAAGTGGGTCGCCTTTGGGCGGGCAAACGTGATCCCTTTGCCAAGACTAATGTCAACGCCAACGCTTTTGCTTCAGGAAAACCGCAAACCGGTATCTTTACTCAAGCTCAGGAGCGCAAGCCCTCATTAGCTACCACCATCAATGAACGGTCAGTACACGTCTTGAGTTCAACATTTTTTGAGGAGCTCCCGCAAGCGCAGCGTGTTTATAACGCTGCCAGAAGCACAATGGCTCAATTGCTGACACAAGCGCGGACCGAAAACAAAATCGACATGTCTCAGGCCAGGAAAGTGGTGAGTAGCCTGGTGCGCAGTGTGCTTCGTCACCCCGATCCCCTAATGTGGTTGACGCATTCAAAGGATAAAGAGGCTTACCTTCTGGAGCATTGCCTGCATGTTTGTATTTTGGCCGTGAATTTTGGTCGGGTGTTGAGGCTTGAAGCGAAAGATATGTTAAAGCTGGGCCTGCATGGTCTGTTGGCTGATATGGGAATGATCCGCTTACCCCTGGAATTGCTCAGAAAAGTTGAAAAATTAACGTCGGAAGAGGAAGACCTGGTCAACAGTCATCCCTTGCTGGGACGTAATCTGTTGATGAATAGCGAGGAGGGCGCCCGTTTCGCCTCCGACGCGGTGATTAATCACCACGAGCGTCTGGACCAGAAAGGCTATCCCAGGGGTCTCAACGCCAAAACCTTGCCGCAATACTCACGGATCATCAGCATCATTGATGCCTACGATGCCATGACAAGTCCCCGGGTCTATGCAGAAGAAAAATCACCGTTACAAGCACTACAACAGATTTACCGAAATCGGGGCAAGCAATTCGACGAAGAATTTGCTCTCGAATTTATTCATACCATTGGCCCATATCCACCAGGTACACAGGTAGAACTGAAGGATGGCAGTGTTGCCATTGTCTTGACCAGTGACCCCAAACAACGTCAGTTACCCATGATGAGTGTTGTGTTGTCTTCAGACAAGCAACCACAGCAACCGGTGATCATTGATCTGAGAAAACTCGATCAAGATGCTGGTTCCCATAATCTTATGATTCAGCGGGTGCTAAGAAATGGCGATTATGGTTTGAACTTGATGAGCCTGACGGCAGAGATGCTGTCTGCTGCGAACGTTATCACTGCTAGTCAAACTAATGATGAGGATCAAGCTCCGGCCGAGTAATTGCTCCTCTTAGTCTGCAGCTTGATAACGGACGCCGACAATGGTGTAGGTTTGGAGCTGTTCGACAGTGTGCAAGCTGATCTTATCGTCTAGTCGTTTACCCAGCAGTTGCTTGGCCAAGGGGGAATCGATGCTGATTTTCTGCTGGCCGGGATCAATCTCATCAGCCCCGACAATGCGATAAACGCATTCATTGCCATCCTCATCC
>JBFICU010000187.1:0-4158 GCA_041581855.1 Porticoccus sp.
ACCCTATTCGCCACCCACTATTTTGAGTTGACCGCCCTGCCGGAAAAAACGGCTGGCGTGGCCAATGTGCATCTGGATGCCACCGAGTACAACGACGATATTGTCTTCCTGCACGCGGTGCAGGAAGGCCCGGCCAGCCAGAGCTATGGCATCCAGGTAGCCAAGCTCGCGGGCATTCCAGCGGAAGTCATCGCCCTGGCCAGACTGGAACTGGCGAGCCTGGAGGCAGGGGCTCACGCAGCTGCGACCATCAAGTCCGGCACAGAGCAACCGGTGCAACGGGAACTGTTTTCAGACCCGGTTGGCGCGGCACTGCTGGCAGCTCTCGCTGATGTGGATCCTGACGATCTCACCCCCAAACAGGCGCTGGAACAACTGTACACATTGAAGCAACTCAGCAAAGGACGTTGATCTGCTGCATACCGTATCTAGAAATTAACACCGAGTGGTTTAAATACAGGATTTTATTTCTGTATAATGCGCCGCTGTTCCTTTAGCCGCTTCACGGAGAACACCCAATGACATTTGTCGTCGGCGAAAACTGCATTAAATGCAAATACACTGACTGTGTAGAAGTCTGCCCTGTGGACTGCTTCTATGAAGGCCCCAACTTCCTGGTGATTCACCCGGACGAGTGTATCGACTGCGCCCTCTGTGAGCCGGAGTGTCCCGCCGAAGCCATCTTCTCGGAAGACGAGCTGCCCGATAACCAACAGGTTTATCTGGAACTGAACGCCGAACTGGCCGACGTGTGGCCGAACATTACCGAGAAAAAAGACTCCCTCCCCGACGCAGAAGAGTGGGATGGTGTAACAGACAAGCTGCAATACCTGGAGCGCTGAGTCTCCACGCATTGTTAAAAAAGGCGGCCATTGGCCGCCTTTTTTGTGTCCTGTTTTTGTGTCCTGTTGATGCCTTCAGCGCATATCACACTCAAAGCATTCGAGGTACATCCCGCGAGGATCGTTGAAATGGTTCAATGGCTCCAGCTTGCGCCCCAGATCATAGACACTGGCCAACCAGCCCTGGGGAGTCCAGCTGTGAGGTAAGATGGCCAGCCACTCAGCCGCCTGACCATTGGCAAGCTCTTGCAGCAGTTGCTCGCGGAAATTCAGCGGCTTACTGATTTCCTCCACCTCATACAGATCCAGCCCAGCCAATTTGGCCGCCGCCTGAATAGCCTGTTGAAGATCACCCAGCTGGTCCACCAACCCGAGTTCCTGAGCCTTTTCCCCGGTCCAGACACGGCCCTGAGCGATCTGATGAACCTGTTCCGGCGTACTGCCCCTGGCCTCTGCCACCAACTCCAGAAAATGGTCGTAGATATGGTTGACGCCGGACTGGATCACCTGGGCAGCCTGGGGCGACAGGGGGCGATCAAGATGATAGAGATCGGCCAACTCGGTGGTGCCGATGCCGTCGCTACTGATGCCCAGTGCAGCCAGGCTTTCTTCAAAGGTGGGCACCACGCCAAACACACCGATAGAACCTGTAATCGTAGTTGGGCTAGCCCAAACTTCATTGGCCCCCATGGCCATCCAGTAACCTCCGGACGCGGCAACGGTTCCCATGGAAACAATCACCGGCAGACCGGCCTTGCGGGTAGCGATGACTTCCTGACGAATCACCTCAGAAGCAAAGGCGCTGCCACCGGGACTGTCAATACGCAGCACCAACGCCTTTAACTGATCGTTTCTACGCACCTGCTGGAGCAACTTCGCAAGGCTGTCTCCGCCCACTGTCCCGGCCGGCTGCTCGCCGTCCAATATCATTCCCTTGGCCACAATCAAACCGATCTTGCCTGCATCCGGTTGTGTTTCCAACGCCTGTGATCTGCGTGTGTGGCTCAGGTATCGCTTCATGTCGATACCCTGATAACCACCTTCATCATTGACACCCGCCAGCTCCCGGAGACGCTCAGCCATTTGCGGCCGAGTAGAGAGTTTATCCACCAGCCCACTGGCCACCGCCAGTTCAGCAGCATTGCCCTGATGGGCCTCCAGCTTGGTGCCAAGATTATTCACATAATCATTAATTGCATCAGTGGGGAGACTGCGCTGGGTTTCTACCCTGTTGGTAAACACCGCCCACAAGGCGTTAAGCCAGGCACTGTTGTGTTCCCGCGAAGGCGCGGACATATCATTACGGGTAAAGGGCTCAATCGCATCCTTGTACGTGCCGACCCGGAACACATGCACGTTGATACGCAGCTTATCCAGCGCGTCCTTGAAGTAGTTGTGGTAGCTGCCATAACCGGTGATCAACACCGCGCCCATCGGGTTGAGATGAATCTCGTCAGCATAGCTGGCCAGGTAATACTGCTCCTGAGTGAAGTTGTCACCCACCGCGACAATGGTCTTTCCGCTTTCCCGAAAACGCTTCAGTGCCTGTCCCACATACTCCAGTTTAGTCAGACCGCCGCCGAGCAGGTAGTCGAGTTCCAGCACCAGCGAAGTGATAC
The DNA here is from genome assembly GCA_041581855.1 of Porticoccus sp. GTDB lineage: Bacteria > Pseudomonadota > Gammaproteobacteria > Pseudomonadales > Porticoccaceae > Porticoccus. The sequence goes on from JBFICU010000187.1 coordinate 2,462, forward strand.
GTGGGTCGACGGCAGCCCGGTCAATGGCTTCAACCAGATCCTGCACCAGGGTTTCCGCATCTGCCGGGCTACTCTGTTGCATCAATTGTGTCAGCGGATCGGTATAGGTCTTCTGCTCCACCAGGAAACCACCCGGCGCAATACGCAAGGCTGCATGATCCGGCAAGGGCTGCACGTCTTCCTGAAACATGCTCAACACCAGCGCGACCACCAGCAGCAAGAAAACGATGTTGATCAGCACCCTGATCCCATGGGCCAGTTTGCCAATGAAACCAAAAAAGCGTCGTATCAGACCGGGCTTGTCGCTCATGAGTTATCTTCCTGATAAAGAGAGTACTGTTTCCAACGGCTAAACATCATGGCGGCACCGAACAACACCACCAACAACACCAGTTCAGCGGCATCCAGCAAATTGGCATTGGGCGCAAACAGGTTAGTCACGGTCACCATGAAATACAGCAGGGTGACGAAACACAGCATGGAAATGGTCTTGTAACGCTCTTTGCGCAATCCCGGCAGAAAAATCAGCAGCGGTACCAGCGTGAACACCAGCAGACTGATGGGGGTAGACGAGAGCACACCATTAAGCAGTAAGACCACCATCAACAGCAGATAACAACCCCAGGTGAGACGTCGGACCACATGCAGTTTTTGGGTGAGATTGGGGATGACTTTCATCATTGTCCACCTGCCAGTTTTTTCGCCAGAGATGCCATGCGCTTACCCTGGGCGATGCAAAGGGCGATTTCTTCGGCCGTCAAAGGTCGACTGCCATCGCCACCGGCCTGATGGGAAACACCGTAAGGAGTACCCCCCGAAGTTGTGGTGTGCAGCGCCTGCTCACTATAGGGCAAACCGGCGATCACCATCCCGTGATGCAACAGCGGCAACATCATGCTGATCAGGGTGGTTTCCTGGCCGCCGTGCAAGGAGCCCGTGGAGGTAAATACCGAAGCGGGCTTACCAATCAGGTTACCGTTTAACCAGAGATCCGCAGTACCGTCGAGAAAATACTTGAGGGGAGCCGCCATGTTGCCGAAACGGGTCGGGCTGCCGAGTACCAACCCGGCACAGTCCCTCAAATCTTCTTTGGCGCAATAAACCGCACCTTCTGCTGGTACATCCGGTTCAGTGGCCTCACAGGTGGTCGAGACTGCCGGCACGGTACGCAGGCGACCCTCAAAGCCACCCTGCTCCACGCCCTGGGCAATTTTTTCCGCCATGGCGCGTGTGTGGCCATAGCGTGAGTAATAAAGAATCAGGATATGCGACATCAGAGAATTTCCAGCACCTGTTCGGGGGGGCGACCAATGGCCGCTTTATCACCATTAACCACAATGGGGCGCTCGATGAGTTTTGGATGTGCCACCATGGCACTGATCAGTTGTTGCTCTGTCAGGCTTTCATCCGCAAGATTATTTTCCCGGTAGGCATCCTCGCCCTTGCGCAACAATTGGCGGGCGCTAATGCCCAGTTTGCCGAGAACCCCTGCGAGGGTTTTTTCATCCGGCGGTGTCTCCAGGTAGAGAATAACGTCCGGATTGATCCCGCGCTCCTCAAGCAGGGCGAGGGTCAGGCGTGATTTGCTGCAACGGGGATTATGGTAAATGCTGATCATGATCTTTGTGTAGAATACCCTTGATGGAAAAATGCATTCTAGCTGTAAACAGACCAGCTGGGCCAGACGAGGAAGGAGT
>JBFICU010000188.1:0-4147 GCA_041581855.1 Porticoccus sp.
GCTGGCACAGGCTGAGAAAGTTGCAACCAATCAAAACCCTGATCCTGACTCGCGTAGTGAACTGACGCAACGCGTTTCTCTATCCCTTCCATCACCCGGCGAACAATCTTGACGGCATTGTTTTGCTGGCTGATATGACCCAGAACGAGATGTTGGATCTGCTGGAGTTCAATATTGTCCAGTAGCGCCAGAGATTGTTCATTATTCAGGTGTCCCCAGCTGCTTGAAATACGACGTTTCAACGCAAGTGGATAGCTACCATTCTTCAGCATGTCCAAGTCGTGGTTGCATTCGAGCAACAGACCATCGCAGCGGGAAAACTGCTCAATAACATGCGGAGTGACGCTACCGAGATCAGTTAGAACACCAAGTGTCAGTCCTGCACACCTGAAAACGTACTGAACGGGTTCTCTGGCATCGTGAGGAACAGAGACAGGGGTAACTTCAATACCATCCTGAACGAAGGGAGAATGGCTCTCAATCACCTTCAGATGGACTTTTACTTCAGACTGTACGACCTTGCTGGTACCAGCAGTCATCACAACCGGCAAGTTGTACTTTTTCGCGAGGGGCAACACACCTCGTAGATGATCGGAATGCTCGTGGGTAACCAAGATGGCGCTGAGGTCCGTGCCAAGCAACCCCAGCTGCAACAATCGCCGCTCTGTCTCCCGAATGGAAAACCCACAATCAACAAGGAAACAGGCGGAGCCGCAATCGACAACGGTGGCGTTACCCTTGCTGCCGCTGCCCAGAGAGGCAAAGCGCATGATTTAGCTGAGGTTACCCCGGATGATTTTGAGGAGTTTTGTCGCTACGGCTCGATCAAGGTCTTTTTCCGCGTCATCCAATACTCTAACCTCAACTTTCTGTTCCTGCTGGGAAAGGGTGACCTGATATTGCATCGGAGGGGTCTCTTTTGTTTTATGCCCAAAATTCAGGACGAGATCCACTAATGTGCTTTCCTCCTCATCAGGGACAATTTCCACAAATTCGACCATCACCTTGCCAGCCGTACGGTTTTGGTCAACAACTGAGAAGCCACCCTTTGACAGGGAATTAATAACCGAACTCCAGGCACGCTCGTAACCGAGCTTCATCAGCATGTAAGGTGCGACAGCGTCATCTGTGACCACTTTCACCCGGTCATCACCACCAATGTTCTGAGCCAACAGGGATACGCTGCCACTATTGATGTCACTGGCAAGTGCGTCAGAGGTAATCTGAATAAATTCCTGCTCACGCTCATCACTGGCTGAAACCTCTGGCCAATCAGAAATTTCGGGCTCTTTGCCCAGAGCAGAGGACATCTCCAGAATGCTTACCTCAGTACTGTTCACACCCACACCTGGCGTGATCGTAAAACGAAAACGGTGGCTATTGACATTGTCGTCCCTGAACTGAAGCCAAGCAGTTTCAATTTCACCGGCAGTGGCATCGACCCGTGGGGTAGGCACCTGACTGCGTGACAGGATATTACGAATTCGTGGCCAAACTTCTGCTGGCGGTTTATTAATGGCAATCCAGCGTTTACCCTCGAAATTCATTATCTTGACAGTGTCCTCTAGCTGATTTTCTGAAAGAGGCTGTGGCCTGGGCAGACTAAAACGCGTCACGGTGGTCGATGAATCAGGAATATCCGGGATGTCATAAAGCTGGCCAATCGCGGCACTGCTTTTGTCCTCGGGAACGGCCAGTGGGGGAATTTCCTCGGACAACAGGTAGTCGCTTCTCCGGTCTCTTATTCCATTATTACCGCAGCCCGTCATCGCCACTATCAATGACACAATTGTAAATAGCTTAAGGCTAAGCTTCATTCAGGACTCCGCGTTCATTTCATTACGGTTAAGTAGACCTGCCTGCTGCAGGGCTGCTAACACTTTCTGGTGGTGTTCCGCTGACAGCTCAGTAAGAGGAAGACGAATGCCATGCTGCATCAGCCCCATCTCAGCTACAGCCCATTTCACCGGAATTGGATTGGACTCAACAAAGAGAGCTTGGTGAACAGGCTGCAACAATTGGTTGATTGCCCGCGCCTCTTCCGCCTTACCGGCTAAGGCCAAGCGACACATTTCTGACATTAATTTCGGGGCTACGTTCGCCGTCACAGAAATATCGCCATGACCGCCCATCAAAATGAGCTCGACTGCGGTCAAATCATCGCCAGAATAAATAGCGAAATCCGGAGGGCAAATGTCAATGAGCTGTCGCCCCCTCGCCAAGTCACCCGTAGCGTCTTTAATACCGACTATGCCGGGAATTTCGGCCAGCCTGGCAACAGTGTCGGGGAGCATATCACAGGCGGTTCGACCCGGTACATTGTAGAGAATTTGAGGAATATCTACCGCTTCAGCGATCGCCCTATGGTGTAAGTACAAGCCCTGCTGAGTCGGTTTATTGTAATAGGGCGTCACCAGCAAACAGGCATCAGCTCCAGCCTGCTGAGCACGCTGAGTCCACTCGATCGCTTCCCGTGTGCTATTTGCGCCCGTTCCGGCAATGACGGGTATGCGGCCATCCACATCCTCGACGATCGCGGCAATGGTAGCCATGTGCTCCTGCACATCAAGGGTCGGAGATTCACCCGTGGTACCCACGGCGACGATGGCATCAGTACCCTGTTGAATATGCCATTCCACCAGACGCTTCAGCCCATCCCAGTCTACTTCCAGGTTATTGCGAATCATGGGAGTGACCAGAGCAACAATACTTCCGGTGATCATCAGGGACCTCAAAAAGTCTGTGGAAAAATTAAAGGCGTAATGGTACTGACCCACTTGAGGGGGCACAAGCACTTGCAGAAGATTTAAATCGTCCCCGGAAGCGCTGACAGAACGGACTTATTTACTCTTGGGATAGGGGCGTGATTCCCCCGGAGGCCGCGTCTTGAAGCGGCGATGAATCCACATGTACTGATCAGGCTGTGCGGAAATAAACTCTTCTATCTTGCGATTGATCGTTTCCGCATCCGCCACGTCATCCCCCACCGGGAAGTTTTCTATCGGCGGGTATATTTTTACACGGTAGCCCTGATTACCGGGGAGCCTGACTTGGGAAAATGGTAACACCGCAGCATTGCCCGTTTTGGCAAAGCGTGCGGTAGCAGTGACCGATGCTGCAGGCACACCAAAAAAACTGGCGAAGACGCTCTGCTTGCGACCGTAGTCCTGGTCTGGTGCATACCAGATAACCCGCCCCTGTCGTAACGCCTTGAAGACACCACGCACATCCTCTCTGGGGTAAACAACGCCCGCCGGGTCGCGGGTGCGTCGCCCACGACTTTGCACGTAGTCATAAACAGGGTTTTTATGAGGGCGGTACATACCATCTATTGAATAGCGTGCCGATAAAGCCGATGCGCCAACCTCCAGGGTGGTGTAGTGAATGGCCATCAGCAGTGCACCCTGCCCGTTCAGCTGCTCGAGATTCTCCAGCCCTTCCAGCCGCACAAGCTGGTTCAAGCGCTTTGTAGGCCACCACCAGGCCATACCAATTTCAAAGAACGCAATCCCATAGTTGGTAAAATTATCCCGCAGTAATTTTTCCCGTTGCTGTGGGGTCATATTCGGGAAACAGAGTTCGAGATTGACTGCAGCCACCGTGCGCCGATAGCCACCCAATAGATACATCAGCGCCCCGAGCCTGGCTCCCAGCCAGGTAATCACCGGATAAGGTAGTTGTACCAGGGACCACCAGCATGCCATCCCCAGCCAGGTTAACCAGCACTTGGGATGCAGAAATTGCCACTGGAATTGTTGATGGTTATTCATGGGGTATCCGGTCTTCACGGGGAGGGCATTATAAAGGTAAAGACGAGAACCGGCGACGCGGATCTCAGAGGGGGACATTACTCCCTGAGAAGGGCATTCAATTGATCGACCTGTTCGGCCCAGTCGGAGTCATCCATTATGGCTTCGGCGAGAAAAGTCTGCTGTGCCGTGCTCCAGAAGTCCGCTTCGTGCAACAGAACTTCATCCGCTAGCGGCTTATGAGTAGCGATGAACTCCTCGATAGACCGCCGCGTAGAGGGCAAGCCTAATTGGTCAAACAGATCTGAAATGGTATGAATGTCTGTGTCCATAGACTCTATATAGAAGCCAGTGGTGGGTTTATCAATAACTTCAGAATCTTTTTTAGCTATCGGTTA
>JBFICU010000189.1:0-4115 GCA_041581855.1 Porticoccus sp.
CTACTGGGGCAGCCCGTTGGTTGAGATTCGTCATCATCTTCCGCTGATATTTTGGTCGATAGACATTAATCAGGTTACCCACCAGCATCAGCAGCGCACCGAACAGCAACGCCAGTTCAAAGGCTTCCTGATAAAAGACGATGCCGACAACACCGATAAGCGGCAAGCGCAGAAAATCGAGCGTTACCACGATGCCTGCATCGGCGCACTTCATGGCATGGGTGATACAAAAATGTGCGCTCAAGGCCGTGACCCCGACGATGACCAACCATAACCAGATAACCGGCTCGGTGGGCATTTGCCAGTTCGGCAGTGCCAGCACCAAGCTCACCGGCATTTGTACCAGACACATGTAAAACAACACCGTCAGGGGGTTCTCGGTAGCGGAAAGGGATTTCGTCGACACATAGGCAAAGGAAAAACTGACGGCAGATGCGAGGACGATCAACGATGCCAATTCGAGAATTTCCACACCGGGTTTCAGGATCACCAGTACTCCGGCCACACCCATCGCCACGGCCAGTATTTTGCGCCCGGTCAGGCGCTCACCCAGCAGCGGCGCAGCGATCAACGCCACCCAGAATGGCACCGTGAATTCCAGGGCAAATACCTGAGCCAGCGGCAGCAGGCCAATGCCCACAAACCAGCCGTACTGCCCTGCGAAATGAAAGAGATTGCGCACGATGTGCATACCGGGACGGCGCGTGGCAAACAGCGGCCGCCCGCCCATGCGGGCAATGATCAGGGAAATAATCGACAGACCGATGACGCTGCGAATAAAGAGTGTTTGAAAGGTGTTGATCTCGCCAGACAGCTCCCGTGCGCCAACCGCCATCAGTGACAACGACAGCAAGGCTCCCAGCATCCATAACACGACCGCCACGATCAAAACCCGCCCAAACGCGATGTGCAGAACACTGTCCCCGGAAAATGGATCACCAGCGGGTATCCATCAACGGTTTTCCTCAAAATCTGGCACTGGCGCTGCTTCCTGTTCTGTTTCCTGCGCTGCTTCCTGTACTCCTTCCCACGATTCTTCCAGCGGTTCATCCGGCAGCATTTCCAGGGCAGTTGGCGTTGTTCTGACCATGGCAACAAACTGAGAGGGATTCTCCGCATCGTCGATCGTCTTTGTCGCCAATTTGCGGGCTATGAACAAGGCAAGCCCAAGCTGCATCAGGAAAAAATATAGCGGCAAGGCCTGCGGCCCCAACATTTCCATCAAAAATCCCGCCATGGCTGGACCAACTGCCGCCGCTGCGCCGTGCAATAACAATAAGGTACTGCCACCGGGAAGAATCTCACCCGTATCCAGATGATCCACCAGGTGAGCCACCGCGACCGGATAAATCGCAAAGGCCAGGCCACCGTAGAGAACAGCAGCCAGGAACAGCCAGCCGCCGCCATAGGAAAAGACCGCCAATAACAGGGCGCCCAATGCACCCGCTCCACTGACCACAAACAGGACACGGCGACGATCGTGGCTATCGGAATAACGGCCAAAGGGATATTGGAATACGGCTCCCCCCAGAATGGCGAGACTCATAAAGGTCGCGACACCGGAGCTGTCCAACCCTACGCGACTGGCATAGACAGCACCCAACCCCCAAAACGCCCCCATGGACAGTCCGGAAAACAACGCCCCTGCCACTGCTACCGGGGCAAGAGCCCAGATACGGGAGAGCTTCATACGCGATGTATCGTTGACCTCCGGCTGCTTCATGCGCGTCCAGGTTACCGCAGCCACACTGGTGCTGATGAAAATGGCTGACAGGGCAAACAGTAAAAATGATTCTGCCCCGGCGAGATGCAGAAACTGCTGGGTCAAGGCCAACGCCACCAGGTTGACTATCATATAGACGGCAAAAACTTTACCACGCTGGTTCGCGGCGGTTTGACCGTTCAGCCAACTCTCAATGACTGTGTAGAGAATCACCAGCGTGGTACCCGTGAAAACTCTCAGCAAAAACCATGTAACGGGATGCACGTAGATCACGTGTAACAGTGAAAAGCAGCACGTAAACGCTGCACAGAAGGCGAAAGTGCGGATATGGCCGATGCGCTTGATCAGTGGCAGCGCCAGAAAGGTACCGAGAATAAACCCGAGGAAATAGCCGGACATGATGATGCCCATGACGCTATCGCTGTAGCCTTCCAAGCCACCGCGAAGAGCCAGCAGGGTATTCAACAGACCGGTACCCAGTAGCAACAGGCCGATACCTGCTAGCAAGGCGCAAATCGGAACAATCAATGTCAGCATGACAAATCCGTAGACAAATAACAGGTCTTACAAGGGTATGGGGGCAGACGGCAACTTGCAAACTTGATCGCCAAAGGCATCCCACCAGACATCGCTCACTGCTATATTCCACCCTTTAACAACTGTTACCCGAGCAGGTGAGACATCATGGCGTCACCACTGATCAGCCCAGCACAATTACAAGCACTCGATTCAACACAGCGGATTATTTTTGATTGCCGCTTCTCCCTGGCGGATTTTGCACTGGGCCGACAACAATACCAACAGGGTCATATTCCAGGAGCCTTTCATCTGGAGATGGAAAAAGACCTGTCTGGCCCCAAGGGACAACATGGTGGTCGCCATCCATTGCCCTCCCCTGAACAATTCACCGCCGCCATGCAACGCTGTGGAGTCAATGAGGATACCCTCATCATCGCCTATGACGATAACCGCATGGCGGGCGCTTCGCGGCTGTGGTGGCTGTTGCACTATTTCGGCCACCGGGAGGTGCGAGTACTGGATGGCGGCATCAAGGGCTGGCTGGCCGCTGGCGGGATACTTGATACCGACATTCCCACTGCGCAACCCGGCCATTTTCAGGCCAAGCCAAACCCCGGCATGGCCGTGGATCTGATCAAACATGCACAGGATCGCCAGGACGTGACCCTGATTGATGCCCGTGAAGCGCCCCGCTATCGTGGTGAGCAGGAACCTATCGATCCCGTTGCAGGGCATATTCCCGGTGCCATCAATATGCCCTGGGCGCAACTCACCAATGCGGAGGGCTGCTTTATCCCCGTGGAAGAGCAGCGAGGGCAATGGCAGCGGTTGGGCAAGCTGGATGACCCGGTGGTGTACTGTGGCTCCGGGGTGACCGCCTGTGTGGACTTGCTGTCATTGGCAATCATCGGCGTGGATGATGCCCGACTCTATAGCGGCAGCTGGAGCGACTGGTGCAGTTATCCGGACAATCCCATTGCCACTGGCGATACGCCCTGATGATATTGATTGTTCTGGCACTGGCGAGCTGTGGCGGTTTAGCCTGGTTTGTCAGCACCGTCGCCGCCGGTGGTGCGGCCATGCTGATGATTCCCGTGGTGGCGTTTCTGTTGGGGCCACAGGTGGTGGCACCGGCAATAAGTGTTGGCGCTTTTGTTGCCAACCCGTCCCGAGCCTGGTTATTCCGGGATGCCGTGGACTGGCAGGTCTGCCGCTGGCTGATACCCGGTAGTCTCTGTGGTGCTCTGTTGGGTGCCTGGGCCTTCAGTCAATTTCCAGTCTTCTGGATTCAGATTGTGCTGGGCAGCTTTTTGGTATCAACCGTTTTCCAGTACCGCTTTGGCAAATCCCGCCAGTCCTTCCCCATGAAATGTCGCTGGTTCTTCCCTTTGGGGGTAGTGATTGCTTTCCTGTCAGCACTGGTGGGGGGCACCGGACCAGTGCAAAACCCCTTTATGCTCAACTACGGTCTGGAAAAGGAACAGCTGGTCGCCACCAAGGCCATCAATTCCCTGGCGCTGCAACTGACAAAACTGCTCGCTTACACCGGCTTTGGTGTGATGACCCTGGAAATCGCAGGTTATGGGCTGGTGATCGGCATCGGCGGTGCCGTTGGTGTGTGGCTGGCCCGCCACCACCTTGAGAATATCAATACGGCCCGCTTTCGCTTGTATACCCTCATCCTGATGCCCATCTGTGGCCTGCTACTCATTGCCGAAGCACTGCGGGGCTGACAGTCCTTCATATTGGCCCCCTTCAATCCCCTCGTCTATCCTGAAGTAGGAAGCAACGCGCTCTGTTCAGGGCACGGACAAGTTGAGGAGGAACAAACATGAAACACCAGGAAAAAATTATCGAGCTACTCAACAAGATC
>JBFICU010000190.1:0-4106 GCA_041581855.1 Porticoccus sp.
GGCAATAAGAGTTTCCTATTGTAGCGGAATGCAGAGAGCGGATTAACCAATGAAAAAAATGATTCTAGGAATGGCTGCCATGCTGGGTTTGACCCTGGCCTCCTCCCTGGTCTTTGCCGGCGGTGATGCCGCTGCTGGACAGGCTAAAACAGCAATGTGTGCCGGCTGTCACGGTGTGGATGGTAATAGCCCCTTACCGAATTTCCCCAAGCTCGCGGGTCAGGGTGAAAAATATCTCAACAAGCAACTGAATGACATTAAATCAGGTGCGCGCGCCATTCCTGAAATGACCGGCATGTTGAATGCGTTCTCTGATCAGGATCTGGCAGACATCGCTGCGTATTTCGCATCTAAAACCATACAGATGGCTGGTGCCAAGGAAGAGAACCTGGATCGCGGCGAGCGTGTATACCGTGGTGGCAACATTGAAACAGGCGTTCCAGCCTGTACCGGTTGTCATTCTCCTGCCGGTAACGGTAATGCCCCGGCTGGTTATCCGGCATTGGGTGGGCAATATGCCCAGTACACGGCCAAGCAGTTGCGCGCATTCCGCACAGGTGCAGATGATCCGAAAAACCCTGCAGCCCGCACCAACGATGGCGATGCTAGCATCATGCGTGGTGTGGCTGCGCATATGAGCGACGTGGAAATCGACGCGGTAGCAAACTTTATTGCTGGCCTGAAGTAAGGGCTCAGATTGGAAAAGGCGGCGCAAGCCGCCTTTTTTGTGTTTGCATTTTGGGGAACCTGAGGGATCATAGTGGTCTATCAGGTACTGACCAATTTAATGTGAAAGGAATTTAGCATGCGTCAATATCTCTTCAATCTGTTGTTTGTCCTGACTTTGCTGCCGATGGCGGCTTGCCATGCTGAAACTGAAGAGCCCTATAAGGCCGGTGTCAATTATGAAATTCTGCCTGAACCGGTGGCGACGGCGGACCCTGCAAAAATCGAAGTGGTTGAGGTATTTTGGTATGGCTGCAGCCACTGTTTTTCCTTTGAGCCCAAATTGAAACCCTGGGTGGCGGCACTGCCGGAAGATGTCAGTTTTGTGCGCGTACCCGCCATTTGGCACCCGGTAATGAGCCTGCATGCCCGGGCCTACTACACAGCCAGGGCGCTGAAAGTGCTCGACAAGTTGCATGAGCCAATCTTTGAAGCGATGAACCTGAAGAAGCAAAAATTGAATAGCGAAGAGGAAATTGCTGATCTCTTTGAAGCTAACGGTGTAGACCGGGAACGTTTCCTGAAAGTGTTTAATTCCAAGGGGATTGAGATGGCTGTGGATTTGGCTGCCAGTAAGCAGCCTCGCTATCGCACCCAGGGTACCCCGGAAATGGTCGTGAATGGCAAGTACCGCGTCTCGAGCAGAGAAAACGGTAGTCAGGAAGGCATGCTCAAGGTGGTAGCGTATCTGATCAAGAAAGAACGGGCCGCAGCAGCCCAATAATGAACGTTTTGACACGCGGGGGCGATAAACTGCCTCCGTATGTCAATATCTCCGACAGGGCTTGCCGTCTTGCGCGGCCAGCGCTTCAAAAATTTCCGGTCGACGACTTTGCCTAGACAGGAATCCCACTTAGAATGATCCGCTTCTTTTGATCTTCCAGGTGGGACAGCATGAAACCGACACAAAAGCCGGCTAACCCCAATTTTTCCTCAGGTCCTTGTAGCAAACGACCTGGCTACGATGTTTCCAAACTCGATTTAACGACGCTGGGGCGTTCCCACAGGGCGGCTATTGGCAAGGTTGCCTTGGAACGTGTCTGTGTTGAGACAGCTCAAGTACTCGGATTGCCTGAAGGCTACCGTGTGGGTGTGGTGCCGGCTTCCGACACAGGTGCGGTGGAAATGGCTCTGTGGTCGATGCTCGGTGCGCGTCCGGTGGATGTGTTCTATTGGGAGTCGTTCGGGCAAGGCTGGCTGACCGACATTGTCAAGCAGCTGAAGCTGGCGCAAGTCAACGAGTACGCTGCGGATTATGGACTGTTGCCAGATATGAGTCAGGCGAATTCATCCCACGACGTAGTTTTTACCTGGAATGGCACCACGTCCGGTGTGAAAGTCACCAATGGCGACTGGATCAGTGATGATCGCACAGGGTTGACCATTTGTGATGCGACCTCTGCTGTTTTTGCTATGGAGATGCCCTGGGAAAAACTGGATGTCGTGACCTTCAGCTGGCAAAAAGTATTGGGTGGGGAAGGTGCTCACGGCATGCTGATTCTCAGTCCCCGTGCAGTAGAACGCCTCGAGAGTTACACCCCCCCTTGGCCCATGCCAAAAATTTTCCGTATGACCAAAGGTGGCAAGCTGATTGAAGGTATCTTCAAGGGTGAAACGATCAATACGCCCTCAATGCTGTGTGTGGCGGACTACCTGGATGCCCTGGATTGGGTGAAATCCATTGGTGGCCTGACAGCCTCCATTGCGAAATCTGCAGAAAACCTCGCTGTCATTGAACAGTTCGTGGCAGAAAATGACTGGATCAATTTCCTTGCTCAGGATGAGGCGACTCGTTCCAATACCAGCATTTGTCTGAGCTTGGATCTGGATGCGGATCAGGTGAAGAAGGTAGTTAAATTGCTGGATGCCGAAGGTGTTGCCTACGACATTGGCGCCTATCGGGATGCCCCTGCAGGCTTGCGTATCTGGGGTGGGGCGACGGTAGAAAAAGCTGACCTGGAGGCGTTGATGCCCTGGATTACATGGGCTTATCAGGAAGTATCACAATAAATTTATAACACTATTTGGGGAAGCGAGTCATGTTCAAGGTGCGTACTTACAACCAGATTTCCGCCAAGGGGTTAGACCGTTTTCCTCGTGAACGCTACGAAATTGCCAGTGAATTCAGCAGCCCCGACGCGATTTTACTGCGCAGTCAAAAGTTGCACGATGAGGTTATTCCAGAGAGTGTTAAGGCGGTGGCCCGCGCTGGTGCGGGGGTCAACAATATCCCGGTGGCAGACTACACCCATCGGGGTATCGTGGTGTTCAACACCCCCGGTGCCAATGCCAATGCGGTGAAAGAGTTGGTGGCGTCGGCGTTGTTCCTGGCTTCCAGGGATATTTTGGGTGGTATGAATTATGTGCAGAGCCTCACCGATATCAGCGATGACAGTGAAATGTCAAAGCTGTTGGAAAAACAGAAAAAACAATTCGCAGGCTGTGAAGTTGCAGGCAAGCGTTTGGGTGTGGTGGGCCTGGGTGCAATCGGAGCCCTGGTCGCCAATATGGCCGTGGAACTTGGTATGGAGGTATTTGGTTACGACCCGGCAATTTCTGTGGAAGCGGCGTGGCGGTTGTCTCGCCGGGTGCAGAAAATGGAAAATCTGCAGAGTCTGCTGGCCCATTCCGACTTCATTACGTTGCATGTGCCGGCGATAGCCGCCACGCGCAATCTGATCAACAGTGAAACTTTGCGCTGTGTTAAGCCCTCGGCAGTGCTGCTGAATTTTGCCCGCGATGAAGTGGTTGATTTGGAGGCAATTGTGGCAGCACTGGACGAGAAGCGTCTGGCTAAGTATGTCACTGACTTTCCGGCTCCAGTGTTGCTGGGGCGAAAAGATGTACTGCTTATGCCGCATATCGGTGCCAGTACAGAAGAGGCAGAGGAAAATTGTGCGGTAATGGCTGCAGACCAGTTAATGGACTATCTGGAAAACGGCAATATTCATAATTCGGTGAATTTCCCAGCCACAAAAATGGCTCGCAATGGTGGCTACCGCATTACTTTCTGCAATGAAAATGTGCCCAGGGTGCTTGGACATGTACTCTCCTTGCTCGCCGATCGCGATCTGAACGTCATCGACATGGTGAACCAGAGCCGGGAGGAGATTGCCTACAACATTATTGATGTGGCTAGCGAACCCTCCGAAGAGTTGCTGGCGGCTATTCGTGCTGTTGAAGGTGTCGTTGCGGTACGTGCCATTTGATCGTGGGGGCGGCGGCATGGCTGCCTAGGTCAGAGTTCGATTTTTTCTGCATCCAGATCCAGTTCAGCCAGCAGCGTTTCGACTTCATCCAGGTTGCCACTTTTTAGCTGTTGGTGAAGTTTCCTGACTTTCAATTCGAGTTCTGCGAACTTGAATACCCCAGCGATGCCC
>JBFICU010000191.1:0-4100 GCA_041581855.1 Porticoccus sp.
ATGCCGAAACCAGAAGGTTACCGCAAGGCCATGCGCCTGATGGAAATGGCAGAGCGCTTCAAAATGCCGGTGTTGACTCTTATCGATACCCCCGGAGCCTATCCGGGAATTGATTCTGAGGAGCGAGGCATCAGTGAGGCCATTGCCCAGAACCTGGCGGTTATGTCCCGCCTCAGGACACCAATTATTTGTACGGTGATCGGTGAAGGTAGTTCTGGCGGTGCCTTGGCGATTGGTGTGGGCGACTATTTGAATATGTTGCAGTACTCCACCTACTTCGTCATTTCTCCCGAGGGTTGTGCCAATATTATTTGGAAGACCACAGAAAAAGCACCGGATGCAGCTGAAGCAATGGGCGTGACGTCTTCGGTTCTTCAGGATTTGGGTATTATCGACGAGACCATTCCCGAACCACTTGGTGGTGCTCACCGTGATATCGAGTCCATGGCGGATACATTAAGAGAGCGCCTTTCTCTGCAACTGGACCAGTTGCAAGCTATTCCACTTGATGAGTTGCTGGAGAAGCGTTACCAGCGCTTGATGAATTACGGTAATTCCTGAGAATATCGACTTCTTGCAGGGCGCCTCTATGGCGCCTTTTTTCTTAGTGCTGAGCGGATAAAACCACCAGTGTCCCCACTCTTCCCTGTTGAGGTTCAATAGGCAATATCAACTGTTTTTCGAGCCAGGCTGGCGCATTGGCCTTGGCGAGAGGCAGTTCCAGATCCAACGCCGGCAGTCGACACTGTGGGCTCAACACCAGATCTGCACCGAGTTGTTTCAGGGTCTGGTGTGCATGCTGGTTGGCACGTACCAGTCTGCCGCGGCGGTCAAAGGCCAGCAGGCCTTCCGTTTTCCAACCGAGGAACATCGATCTTGTCGCTTCAATAACCTCTTGCCGAGAGCGGAAATAATCCTTGGCCAGATTAGACTCAATCAACCTTGCTGCCATGATGGCAAAATCAAGGGCATTACTTTGATAGGTGTCTGTCAGCCCAGACAGGTCGACAGCCCCTAGCACTTTCCCGTCATGGGGGTCGCGGATTACATCCGCAGAGCAGGTCCAGTGTTTGATGCCGGAACAGAAATGTTCCGCACCGTAGAGTTGGACTGGCTCCGCTGCCGCCAGCGCGGTACCAATGGCATTGGTGCCAGCGGTTTTCTCATCCCAGACACCGCCTTCTACAAGATTGATGTCAGTGGCTTGGCTGAGTACTCGGTCATCTGCTTTGACATCCAGAATCAGGCCCTCCGCATCGGCCAGCAGGATCAGGCTGTCAGTGCGAAATAAGACTTGTGATGCGCGTTGTAGTATGGGGTTTGCGGCTTTCAGTAAATCTGCCTGGAGAATACGACGTTGTTCCAGTTGATCAGAATCGGAGATGATCGGTGCGTATTGTAATTCGGGGTCGATCTGGGATTCGTGACATCTGCGCCAGGAATCACCTACCACTGGCCGGACAAAGTCACCAGGGTCTTGCTCATCTACTAGGAATTTTTCCCAGGCCGCCAGTAGCTTGTTATGTTGATGGGGATTGCTGAGCATCTGGGTTCGGTCGCGCAATTGTGCAGTTGCCAGTGCAGCTTGTTCTCGAGTATAGAAATGACCCCGTTGCACAAAGCCGGAAATGATGCCGGGGCGGACTGCAGCTACCTTGCCGTCTGTGTGGCGATTTAACACCACTTCATCGGGTAATCCATCGAGCACGTGCATAGGTGCTTCATGACCATTTGAAAATTGGGACGCGTAAGCTGTTCCCGTTTCCATATCATAGAAAGCTGGCTTGAAGCCATAGGCACGATTTTCTTCGCTGATGCCGCCTTTTCCCCGGTAAAAATCATTCTCCTCCTGTAATCCTTCAAGAGTGAGCGCTCCCCGTGTAGGGGTTATGTTTTCTACCGTATCGGAATTCTTCGTAGGCATCGACACCTCCGACCTTCTATCTTGCCTATTATGGCACCGGGAATACGCATATGCATTGACTAAGCTGTTTATGACAGCGTTACCCCTACCTTAAAAGTATAGACACTCAAGTTGCTGGAAAGTGGCGGAAACACACTGTTTATCGCCGCTTGAGGCCTTTTGGCTTCTGCCGCATGAGAGCAGCTGCCAAAAACAGACATGTTGCGGGTAAGAACAACTTTAATCATTTATGCGTGCAAGCCTCTTTCTTGCCATGGGCAGTGTTAATCGATACCTTTGTGGCAACTTTTATCTTCTGGTGTTTATGACATTTACTCCCGATCATCTGGCCTCTTTTAGCCCCAAGTTGCACCGAGCGCATCGTTGTTATGTCGGCTACAGTGGAGGACTTGATTCACATGTGCTACTCCATTCGCTGGTGGCGTTCCTTGGCCCGCAGGTTGTATGCGCAATTCATGTCAACCATCAGTTATCGCCCAATGCGGATCATTGGCAACAACATTGTGAGGAGCGTTGCCTCGATTTGGGCGTTGAGTTGCTGGTGGAAAAAGTGGTGGTCGAGTCCGATGGGCAGGGTTTGGAGAATGCCGCTCGGGTGGCCCGTTATACTGCATTTGAAAAACACCTTGAGCCTACTTCTCTATTGTTGCTTGCCCATCATGCAGATGACCAGGTGGAAACGGTACTCTACAGATTATTGCGGGGGAGTGGTCCCCACGGTCTTGCCGGTATGCCCGTTGGGCGAACACTCGGTGCAGGTGAATTGTTGCGCCCCTTGCTGAATTTTTCGCGTCTAGAATTACATGCTTATGCCGAACAGCATGAATTGGTATGGATAAATGATGAAAGTAACGAAGAAACGACATTTGATCGTAATTTCATTCGTCATCATATAGTCCCTCCGATGGCAGAACGCTGGCCTGATTACGTCAGCCGGATCGCTCACAGTGCATCACTCTGTCGCGATAATGATCAACTGGTGGCAATGCTTGCAGCGCAAGATTTAATCGCTGTCTACGAGCGTCCAGAACGCTTGGGGTGGAGTATCAGTCTGGATGCCCTGCAACATTTAGATGATCTTCGACAGGCAAACCTGTTAAGACACTGGTCCGGACAGCATCATCTCCCCCTGCCTGGACACCGGGCGGTGGATGCTGTATTGCATGAATTATTGCCGGCCAGAGAAGATGCTGAGCCGCTTGTTAGCTGGAGCGGAGTTCAGGTGCGACGCTTCCAGCGACGCTTATATCTGCTGCCGCTGGCTGCCGACTTTTCTGGAGAAATGACAGGGACGATTTCCTGGCAGCCCAGAGATTCTTTAGTTCTGCCGGATAATAGTCTCCTGGATGTCAACATTGAGCAGGGCAGGGGGTTACTGATTCCCGATAATGCAGATGTGGAAATCCGGTATCGACAGGGAGGGGAACGCTGTAAGCCCCAAGGCCGAAGTGGTTCCAACACCCTTAAGAAGCTATTTTTGGAATACGGCTTAGAGCCTTGGTTGCGTCACCGTGTACCCTTGATTTATGTGAATAGTGAGTTGGCGGCAGTGGCTGACTTGTGGGTCTGTGAAGGATTTTATGCTTTGCCGGACCAGTCTGGCGCCGTCATTGAATGGTCATTTCCCGAGTAATTCACATTGAGAGAACAGTGGCTTTCTGGTAGTCTGACATCCCATCTTGAAGTGGATGGGCACCGGTCTGAAGTAATCCTAACCCATAGCCACATTTTAGTGATTTTTCAAAAACATACCTGACTTCAGGTGTGGGTTCGGCATTTTTCAAAGTTGTCTTCAATGTGCGCGGAAGGGTCTAGATGACACGTTATATTTTTGTTACGGGCGGTGTTGTATCTTCTTTGGGGAAGGGTATCGCCTCGGCATCGCTGGGCTCTATTCTTGAGTCCCATGGATTGAGTGTCACCATCCTCAAACTGGATCCTTATCTAAACGTCGATCCAGGGACCATGAGTCCTTTTCAGCATGGCGAAGTCTTTGTAACAGAAGACGGAGCTGAGACAGATCTCGATCTTGGCCATTACGAGCGGTTTCTCTCCTCCAAGATGAGCAAGCTCAATAATTTCACCAGCGGTAAGATTTACGAGACTATCCTGCGTAAGGAGCGCCGCGGTGACTATCTGGGCGGTACTGTTCAGGTTATTCCTCACGTCACCGATG
>JBFICU010000192.1:0-4000 GCA_041581855.1 Porticoccus sp.
AGAGACATCATCTTCAGCGTAAAAGTCTGCCGTCAATGCATCAAAATCGAGTTCGCTATCCAAATCATCTTCCTGCAGAGACTTGAGCAAAGCGTCTTCATCGTAATCGCCAAAATCGTTCAGCTCTGCATCCAGACCTTCTGTTAATTCATTCCGGGTTGCCTCTGCCTCCTTCAGCATCTCATTGATGTCATCGGCAGCTTCTTTGGGTGTATCACCACCGTGGTGGAGCGCCTTATCAATTAGGTCAAACTCGTCGTCACTCAGAGTGGCGCCGCGCATAGGCCGCTTTTCTTGCACCGGCCGTGCAGTGACAACGGGGGCTTCCGTTGTCGGGGCTTTCGACGCTACTTCAGCCTCTGAAGCCGCTAGTTCGATACTATTTTCCTCGGCGTCGGCCGCTTCCTCTTCAAAGTGGTACTCGTCGTACTCCTCTGGCTCTGAGAAATGATATTCCGATGGTGCTCTTTCCATGGAGGCTGGCAGCTTGAAGCCAGATACCGAATTACGTAGCTCCACTGCCAGTTCGGCCAGTTCACCAATGGACTGCGCCGTGTTGTTGGTACCGGAGAGGGTCTGCGAAGTGATGTCCTGAATGACATTCATGGTTCGCGACACATGACCGGCCGTGGTGGCCTGGTGTTTGGCCGCCGTGGAAATATCCTGAATCAACTCTGCCAGGTCTGCGGATACAGTCTCGATCTCTTCCAGCGCCACACCTGCCGCATGGGCGCGCTCAGCACCTTTCACCACCTCGGAAGTGGTCTGTTCCATGGAGCTGACAGCTTCGTTGGTATCCGTCTGAATGGTCTTGACCAGCGAAGCAATCTGCTTGGTAGCTCCCGCTGAACGCTCCGCCAGTCGCTGCACTTCGTCCGCAACCACCGCAAAGCCGCGACCCGCATCACCGGCCATAGACGCCTGAATGGCGGCGTTCAAGGCGAGAATGTTGGTCTGGTCGGCAATATCGTTGATCAGCGATACGATATCACCAATCTCCTGTGAACTTTCCCCCAGCCGTTTGATGCGCTTGGATGTGTCCTGGATCTGCTCGCGAATAGTGTCCATACCGCCGATGGTGTTTTGCACCACTTCGGCACCTTTCTTGGCAATCGATACCGATTTTTCCGCCACGTTGGCAGATTCAGTGGAGTTGGCTGAGACCTGATCGATCGTCACCGCCATCTCATTAATCGCCGCGGAAGCACCGGCAATTTCTTGTGCCTGGTGTTCAGAGGCTTCCGCCAATTGCAACGCGGTGGCCCGGGTTTCATTGGCTGCCGCAGAAACGTTTTCAGATGTGTCCTGGATCTGTGCCACCAGAATGCGCAACTGGTCGATGGCGTAGTTGATGGAGTCAGCAATAGCGCCGGTAAAATCCTCCGTCACCGTGGCATGGTTGGTCAGATCACCTTCACCGAGTCCGGCAATCTCATCCAGTAAACGCAGGATGGCCTGTTGGTTCTGCTCGTTGTCGGTGGCGGAATCCCTCAGGCGACGGCGAGTTTCGGCTGAATTCATAAACGCAATCAGCATCATCACAACGATGCCGAACACACCGGCATAGAGCGCCTTGCTGTAGGAAAAATCTCTCGTCTCCGGCAACTTGGCAATGGCATCGGACATGATGCTAAGTTGTTCCTGCAACAGCGGAGATTTATCAAGAATGGCATTGGTTGCCTTGATGGCGCTAAACAACGCCGGGGTGGCATCAAAAATTTCCTGCATCGAACTGCTGACAAAGGCAAACTGCTCGGTAATTCGCTCCAAACTGGCGACGGCAGAGGGCACTGTCACACGACTGATACCCATGGCCAGGTTGCCTGCTTTCATCGCGCCCAGAACCTCGCCAAACAATTTGATATCACGAGCGAACTGATCTGCAGCCTGCTCTGCATCCGCCCCCCCCGCAAGCATCCGGTCAACGTTGCGACCTATGCGCTCAGCCCGCCAGGACTGCGCTTGGGCGAAGGCCGACTGGTCAGCGGGGGCGCGGTTGGCCAACAACACCTCCACCACCTGTGTGTGTTCCTGCTGCAGATCCGGCAGAGTTCGGTTGAGTGTTCGTGCGACCTGATTAAGAAAGATCACCGGCTGTTTGTTATCAATAATGGTCTGGGCATTCTGATGTGCCTGCATCCAGGCACTCTCCAGACCACTTAACTGCGCGCTGTCGATTTCCCCCTGGAGATTGCCGCTGAGCCGACTCCAGCTCTGTTGCATCTGATCCACCAGACCCTGCAATTCGCCAAAAGCCCCCTCATTGCCGGAAGCGGACTCCAGAGACAGACTCACCAAACGATAGGACTGCGCACGCAATTCCGACATCAGTTGCAGGCTTTCCTGATCCCTGGAGGTCTGCTTGAAGACCACCATCAGGTCGAATCCGAGGAAGACCACCACCACTGCCAACACCACAGAAAGAAAGGTGATGAACGAATTGGTCTTTGATTTGTTGGTTCCAGATTTCATTTCTATGTCACTCCGGGAAAGAGATAACCGCTCCACGGTTCATGTACAAATACAGGTAACGATGGCAGATCAAGCTGCCACCTCCATAAAGCGCTGGTCATTCAACAACTGACAGGGACGCAACAACATCCAGACACTGTCCTGCTGGACAAAACTGCCTTCCACATAGGGGGCTATCGTTTCGGGGACGAGATCGGCGCGGCGAGTAAACGTATCCACCTTGAAGTGACGCATACCGTAAACCCGGTCCACAGCCAGACCGATAAAGACACCCAACATGTCAATCACAACAACGCGCTGCGCCTTGGGAGAGCCACTCAATTTGCCACCGAGAAACTCAGCCAGGTTGACTACCGGCAACAACCGACCACGCAGGTTGGCCATGCCAAGCACCCAATACTTAACCCTCGGTAACGGGGTGTATTGGGGCATTTCGATAATTTCTATCAACTCTTCCAGTGGCAGTGCCAGGTTATGGCCCAACAGGGAAAAACACACCACCTTGCGGGTGGCAACAATATCCTGCTGGGCAGGCAGACCTCTCGCATTTTCAGCGTATCGCTGTGCAAGAGAGAGAAGCACCTTGAACGGTGAACGCTGGCTCGTCATTCCTCGTCAGCAACCAGTCTTCAACTGATTACTTCCTTAAGTATGGTGATCAGGCTTTTTTCGCTGACCGGTTTGGTCAGGTAAGCTTTGGCTCCCTGGCGCATGCCCCAAACCTTATCGGTATCCTGGTCTTTGGTGGTCACAATGATGACCGGGATATGCTCTGTCTCACTGGCCTTGTGCAACTGACGAGTCGTCTGAAAACCATTTACTCCGGGCAAGACAATGTCCATAAGGATAGCGTCCGGCTGTTCTTTTGCAGCCAGCTCTAGTCCGTCTTCACCACTCTCTGCGCACAGAACCTCGTAGCCGTTCTTCTCCAACATGCCGGTCAGCTTGTGCGTTTCCGTAGGTGAGTCGTCAACGATCAGTATTTTCGCCATATGCCCCCTCGCTTGGGATATCCATGGTTTCAGATGCGGCGTCCGTGGCACTTCTGTTGGAAAACTTCTCCAGGGCGTCAAATAGTTCCGTTTTACTGAATGGTTTAGTCAGGTAGTCATCTGCCCCGACAATCCGGCCTTTGGCTTTGTCAAAGAGCCCATCCTTGCTCGATAGCATCACCACCGGGGTGTGCTTGAACTGGCTGTTATTCTTGACCAGAGCACAGGTCTGATACCCGTCAAGACGAGGCATCATGATATCTACAAAGATAATGTCCGGGTTCGTGTCCGCAATTTTGGAAAGCGAGTCAAAGCCATCTATGGCAGTGATGACTTCACATCCAGCTTTGCTGAGTAGCGTTTCCGCTGTGCGCCGAATGGTATTGCTGTCATCAATCACCATCACTTTCAGGCCGTTAAATTGTTCTTCCATTCCTGCTCGCCCCGTTGTTTGTGTTCGCTCAGGCTACTAATGCCAGCAGAGGATTATGTAACACAATCATCAGTTTTTATCTATAACGGCCTGTTACCGTTAC
>JBFICU010000193.1:0-3989 GCA_041581855.1 Porticoccus sp.
CTCGGCTCTATCATCGACAAAGCGATATTTAAGAATGAGCGTGGCAACGGCATCGGCTACTTTATGATTGTCATGCTGCTGCAGGTTGTTTTGGGTATTTTCGCCTCAATGATCGTGATGTGGTTTTCGCGCTGGCGTGAATTCCGCGCAGACGCGGCGGGGGCACACCTGGCCAGTCGCGGCGCCATGATTTCCGCACTGCAGCGACTGCAGGAAGAAAGCAACGCCCACGTGCCCAACCAGATGCCCGACACCCTGACCGCCTTTGGTATTTCCAGCGGCTGGAAGGAACACGCTACCCGCCTGTTCATGTCTCACCCCCCCCTGGAAGAACGTATTGACGCCCTGCGCCGGGGCGTCTGATGCCCGGCAGTCCCCTTTGCCAACTGGAGGATATACCCAATCCTGGCAGTATTGACCTTGAGATCGACGGCGCAGCCTGCTTCGCCGTTCGCAAGGACCAATCTGTTTTCCTCTACCGCAACCGCTGCCCCCATATCGGCTTGCCGCTTAATTTAATTCCCGACCGCTTTCTCGACTACGACCGACAGTACATTCAGTGCAGCAACCACGGTGCGCTGTTCAGGATTGACAATGGTCACTGTATCGCCGGTCCTTGCCAGGGACAGCACCTGGAAATCCTACCCTGCGAACTAACAAATGGTGGGCTGTATTTGAACAGAAGCGATTAAGGCTCACTTTTTGACCGACTAGCAATCGGCTATTGAATTTCCGACCGCCGCCCCCATCTACCGAAGCAGGCACTAAATCAAGAACAAATCCACAGGAGACTCCCTTGGAACAATTTCGTGGTACAACCATTCTCTCCGTGCGTCGCAATGGCAAAGTGGTCATCGGCGGCGACGGCCAGGTCACCATGGGCAATACCGTCATGAAAGGCAATGCCCGTAAGGTGCGCCGCCTCTACAACGATCAGATCATTGCTGGTTTTGCCGGTGGCACCGCTGATGCCTTTACCCTGTTTGAACGCTTTGAAGCAAAGCTGGAGCAACACCGTGGTAACCTCACCCGCGCCGCGGTGGAACTGGCCAAAGACTGGCGCTCCGACCGTATACTGCGCAAGCTGGAAGCTCTGTTGGCCGTGGCCGACAAGGAGGCCTCCCTGATCATCACCGGTAACGGTGACGTCATTCAACCGGAAAACGACCTGATCGCCATTGGCTCCGGTGGACCCTTTGCCCAATCCGCGGCGCGCGCCCTGCTCGAAAACACCGAGCTCGACGCCCGCCAGATTGTGGAAAAAGGATTGGAGATTGCAGGCGACATCTGCATCTACACCAACCATAACCGCACCATAGAAGAACTCGATTACTGATTACCCTGATTGGCACCTGTGTGCTATCACGAGATCAACAAATGGCCATTCCGGCTGACTGGATGGGAAGCCCCACCGGTACCCGGCACCGAAGAGACAAAAAACATGTCTAATATGACTCCCCGCGAAATCGTCCATGAACTCGACCGCCACATTATCGGCCAGGACGCGGCCAAACGCGCCGTGGCCATTGCCCTGCGCAACCGCTGGCGACGTATGCAGCTCAACACCGAGCTGCGCAATGAGGTCACGCCGAAGAATATCCTGATGATTGGCCCCACCGGCGTGGGCAAAACAGAGATTGCGCGCCGTCTGGCGCGGCTCGCTCAAGCACCCTTTGTAAAGGTAGAAGCGACCAAGTTCACCGAAGTGGGCTATGTGGGCAAGGACGTCGAATCCATCATTCGCGACCTGGTGGAAACCTCGGTCAAACAGCTGCGCGAACGTGAAATGCACAAGGTTCAACAACGTGCCATGGACGCCGCTGAAGAGAAAGTCCTCGATGCCCTGCTGCCTCCTGCACGGGATGGCGAGCCGGCGGAAGCCGAATCCAACACCCGCCAGGTATTCAGGAAAAAACTGCGCCAGGGCGATCTGGATGACAAAGAAATCGAGATCGACATCAGCGCCACCCCGATGGGTGTCGAAATCATGGCACCGCCCGGCATGGAGGAAATGACCAATCAGTTACAGAGCATGTTCTCTCATCTGGGAAAAGCCAAAACCAGCCGCAAAAAAATGACCGTCGCTCAGGCCATGAAACAGCTTACTGAAGAACAAGCTGCCAGCCTAATCAATGAAGAGGAAATAAAAGTCCGCGCCCTGGAAGTGGCGGAACAAAACGGTATCGTCTTTATCGACGAAATCGACAAAGTCGCCAAGCGCGGTGAAACCTCCGGTGCCGATGTTTCCCGTGAGGGTGTCCAACGGGACCTGCTGCCGCTGATCGAAGGCAGTACCGTTACTACGAAGTACGGCATGATCAAAACTGACCACATTCTCTTTATCGCCTCTGGAGCCTTCCATTTCTCCAAACCTTCCGACCTGATTCCGGAGCTTCAGGGTCGCTTGCCGATCCGCGTGGAATTGAGCTCTCTGAGCAGCGAGGACTTTGAGCGTATCCTTACCGAACCCAATGCCTCACTCACCGAGCAGTACCGGGAACTGCTGGCCACCGAGCAACTCACCGTCAACTTCCTGCCCGATGGGGTAAAACGGATTGCCGAAACCGCTTTCGAAGTTAACGAGCGCACCGAAAACATCGGAGCACGCCGTTTGCACACCATAATGGAACGGCTACTGGAGGAAATATCCTTTGAAGCCTCCGACCTGGGCGCCAGAGGTGATGTGGTCAATATTGATGCCGCATTTGTCGATCGCCACCTCAGTGAAATCTCCCACAACGAGGATCTCTCCCGCTTTATTCTCTGACGAAAAAGAGGATTCATGACAGGCCCCAGGCAGATATCGCCCGGGGCCTTTTGGGGAGACACCGAATTAGAGTTGACCAGAGATAAAGCTATGGTTCCGAGCAAGATTAAACTCCACCGAGAGGACGGTAGCCTGACCCTGGCATACGCCACCGGCGAGAGCTTTACCCTCAGTGGAGAATACCTGCGAGTTCACTCCCCGAGCGCCGAAGTACGAGGTCATGGCCCCGGCCAGGAAATACTGCAGGATGGCAAGAAAGGTGTGAGAGTCACCGCGGCCACCGCGGCGGGAAACTATGCCCTGCAATTGACCTTCAGCGATGGGCACAACAGCGGCATCTATAGTTGGGACTATCTGCAGGAGCTAGGGGATAACTACCAAAGCTACTGGCAGCGCTACCTCGATTCGCTAGCCAAGGCAGGGAAATTTCGGGAGGCAGACATCCACCCAGTGAAACTGATGGATCCAGGCAACCAGCAAAAAAACTAAAATGCCCCAAGTATTACTTGACGTCCATGCGCACCGTAGTGAGATCTCCAGGCGGCTCGACCCCTGCCAGGTACTGTTCACAGCGGAGCAGAAAAAACTGTGAGGGCCCATCTTCTGGAAACTCAGCCAGTAGCGTTACGAAACAGTCCTTGGCACGACGCCAATCCCCGTCCTGAAATGTATTTAGTCCTTCCGCAAAACGAACACAAAGATCAAGCTGCTCGGCAGTCGCATCACTTCTGGAGGCGATGATTTCTACAATGGGCAGCCCCTCGGTTTTACCCACAAACTGAAATTTCCCCAAAGGCCTCAACAATAGCAGCTCATCCAACCCTTCCGTCACCACAGATGTGGCGGCCAGCTGGGTGCCCAGATGTTTGTTCAGCCCTTCGATACGGGATGCCGTATTGGCACAATCCCCGACGATGCTGTAGACAAAATGCCCCCCGCCTCCGGCATGGCCAACGTAGACAGGGCCGCATTCCAGGCCAATTCGCAATTTAGCGCCAAGCATCTGGTGACGCACCTTAAAATGCTCTATGGCCTCGACGGCCTCCAGTGCTGCAAAAATAGCTTTGCTGCGAATCGATAAGGAAGAAGGACCCTTTGCCGTCCAGGCACACATGATCGCATCCGCCCGAAACTCCGTGACGTCAACCTCGTGGTTCTTCAGTGGCTGGGCCAGTGCCTCAAAATACTCATTGAGAAATGATGCCAACTGGTCCGGGGGAAG
>JBFICU010000194.1:0-3987 GCA_041581855.1 Porticoccus sp.
CGAGACTCTTTTCCTTATTGTTGCCCACTACAAGTACAGAGGCCGCTAAGCTCTCTGCCCTCTCTGAAATCACCTTGCAGGGCCGACCGATTTGCAGATGGACGCTGGCGGGGTCGATAGCAAAACGCTGGGCGATTTCCTCCTGGACCGCGTTCAGATTTTCCAGATATTCAAATCCCAGATGGGCGGCTATGGCCACCTGTTCGTCGAGTGCGCAAACCAGATTCAGCTTACTGCCTAGATCCTCCGCCAGATTGCTGGCGGTGGCCATCACATTGTGATTTAGCGCAGTGTGCAAATCATCATCCCGTGATGGGTCGATAGCTGCTAACACCGGTTTCGCTGACATCGGAATAACATCCTCGCCTACCAGGTAGAGCGGGCAGGGCGTATGCTGTAACCAGCGCCCGGGGCTTTCCAGGGCGCTGCGCTCCATAAAAATCATGCAGGCGCCATGGTGCTCGGCACTGTGGCAAGCGGCTAACAGGCTATCCTCATTCCAGAAGGACTCATGCTGAATTTCCAGTTTGTCGGAGAGACCTGCTGTTTGGTCTTGCAGCCAGGCATCCAGTCGCTGGCCTGCCTCGTATTTTGCTGTGTGACGAGAATGGGTGTGAAGCAGAGCTTGTTCGTCGAGATAGTAACAGGCAAAGGCGATCAGGCTTGCGCCGCTGTGCCTCGCCAACGCTGCCGCACGGGACAGCGCGACCTGCTGCAGTAGGTTGGGCTCCATGATCACCAGATAGGTCAGGCAACTTGCCATAGATTACGCTCCCGAAGAACCGTAGGAATCCCGCCACTAGCTCCATATAATCGGGACCTTCTCTAACCATAGACTATTTTTATTCAATATCAGCATGATTCAGTGGAGGGCATGTTATGGGTAAGCGCGTGGCAGTTGTTCTATCCGGTTGCGGGGTTTACGACGGTTCTGAAATTTACGAATCAGTGATCACGTTACTGCGACTCGATCAGGCGGGTGCACAGGTACAGTGCTTTGCCCCCAATATTCCTCAACTTCACGTGATTAACCATGCCACCGGGGATGTGGCCGACGGAGAAAGCCGCAATGTGTTAGTGGAGGCGGCTCGACTCGCCCGCGGCAAAATCAAGGATCTGGCTGAGGCGGCTGAGGCGGACTTTGACGCCGTCATCCTGCCAGGCGGTTTTGGTGCGGCAAAAAACCTCTCAGATTTTGCCCTAAATGGCGCGAAGTTGACGGTCAATCCCAGTCTGCGCAACTTTATTCAGGCTATGCGCAGTGCAGGTAAACCCGTGGGCCTGATGTGCATTGCCCCGGCTATGACCGGGGTGCTTTTTGGCGAGGGCGCGACCTTTACGATCGGCAATGATAAGGAGACGGCCGCTGCGATCGAAGCTACCGGGGCTGTCCACCAAAATTGTGCCGTGGAGGATGTCTGCGTTGACCGGGCCAACAAGCTGGTCACTACGCCGGCCTATATGCTGGCGGGGCGAATGAGTGAAGCAGCCACTGGTATTAACAAGCTGGTAGATACTGTACTGGCAATGGCGTGATCTTCGATGCCTGAAAACCCTTTATGGCAATACTCGCTGGCGCACTATGGACGTCAGGAAGTGGCTGAGACCTGCCTGTCGTTGCAGGACAATATCGATGCTAATGTCAATTTGGTGCTGTTTTGCTGTTGGCTCGGTTTCCGGGGTGAGCGGCTGGAGGCAGATGAGTTGGCCGAGGCTGTATTGTTGATAGGTGAGTGGGACAAGCGGGTGGTACAACCATTACGCCAGGTCCGCCGCTATCTCAAACAATCTGTAGAGTCCGCATCGCAGATGATAGAAGCCGCCAGCACATTGGAACTGACTGCCGAGCGCATAGTCCAAGACCGCCTGGCCAGCTGGTGGCTGGAGGGTGCCGCCAGGGTAAAGAAAGAAGGTGCGGGGGGTTCCATTGTTGTCGAGTTGCAACAACAGAATCTTGCCATTTACCTGGCGTTGTTGAATGCGCCACCACCATCCATGCACAGTCCGCTATTTTGGCCACTATAGGCATCTCTCTCCCTTACCTGAATTTGGGGTAAGATGCCCGACACTCAATGACCTCGTAAGGGAAGAACTATGAAGATAAAAACACTGTTGCTCGCTTCGGTTGCTGTGTTGGCACTGACAGCTTGTAATGACAAATCCGAGCCTGAAAAGGTTGCGGAGAGTACGGCCCTGGAAAGTCAGGCTCAGAAACTCGGTTATGTGATCGGTATGGACACGGGTGGAAAACTTGCCCATGCGGAAATCGAGTTGGATCGCGATGCCTTTGTGGCGGGTTTAAACGATGCGCTGGATAATCGTGAGCCGCAGTTGACGCAGGAAGAGCTGGCGACAGTGGTACAGGCATTCCAGGAGCAGCAACAGGCCAAACAGGAAGCGGCGAATGCCGAGCGGGAGCAGGCTATGGCCCAAGCGGCTGAGCACAATGCTGCTGAGGGAAAAGCGTTTTTGGCAGAAAATGGCGCGAAAGATGGCGTGACCACCACTGAGTCAGGCCTGCAGTACAAAATTATCGAAGCAGGTTCAGGTGCTTCCCCGAAATCAGACAGCGCTGTTAGGGTTAATTACCGTGGCCGGTTAGTGGATGGCACCGAGTTTGATGCTTCCGAAAATCATGGCGGTGCAGTTGAGTTGCGCCTGGATCAGGTCATTCCCGGTTGGACAGAGGCGCTGCAAAAAATGCAGGAAGGCGCCAAGTGGGAATTGTATGTTCCTGCTGAGTTGGCCTATGGCCCCAGCGGTACCAGTGGGTTGATCGGTCCCAATGCTACGCTTATTTTTGAAGTGGAACTGGTGAAAATTTTGGGAGACGAATAGCGCCCTCAGGATCCAAACACTTCCTAATAAAAAAGGCTCCTTAAGGAGCCTTTTTTATCTGCCACGCTATAGCCAGCAGGCTTAGGGGATGAGCTTGCCCCTGTGTGCGGTATGGAGCACCTCAATCATAATATCTTCCGCTTCCATCCTTGCGCTCAATGACTCACCGAGGTCTGAAAGATCTACTGTCAGAGCTGATAAGTCGTCTGTTTCAAGGTACTTGTCATTGAAGTCGAGAATTTTTTGTGTGGTGCCATCAATGGTGTTCAGCAACTCACTAGCTGCGTTTAGGCCATCATTGTCCTGAAAATCATTTCCTTCCCGCACCAGCTGATCGTAAATTTCAAAATGCCCTGCAGAGGTATAGTCCACAAGGATTTCACAAAAGGATTTCACTTTGTGGCGGTGGGCGAGATCATTGGTGTCAAAGGTATGGATGTCGCCGAGGCGGCAAAAGCGTACCAGCATTTCCTGGCGTTCCAGCAGCCATTGATCAATCAGGTTGCTGACGCCACCCCAACGTTCTTGTGCGGACTTACAGTTCTCAAGCATAAACAGCAGCTTTTTTTAATTGTTATGGGAGGCTAAGCATAGGGAAATGGTGTGATGCTGGCAAGGGTACAGATAATGGATGTTTCGTGGGATGAGACTACAAAAACCAGAGAATGAGCCAGGGTAGTATCAGGGCGGTAAGTGCGCCGGTTAGCCCAAGTCCTAGGCTTGAGAAGGCGCCACAGCGAGAGCTGATTTCAAAGGCGCGAGTGGTCCCGACACCATGAGCGCAAATGCCCGTGACGAAGCCAATGATGCGTTCATCGGTGACACCGAGTTTGCCGAATAAAAGAGGCCCCAGTATTGCGCCGATGACACCGGTGAAAACCACGATGCCTGCCGTGAGTCCAGGTACTCCCCCCACTTTTTCGGCAATGCCAAGAGCAATGGGTGTCGTGACTGATTTAGGTGCCAGTGATACCAAGGTCTCAGGCGAAGCGCCCAACAGCCAGGCAATCCCCAGTGCACTGATGACGGCAAAACTGGATCCGAATAGTAATGTGGCGATCAAGGGCCTCGCCAGTTGACGAATATGATGGAACTGCTGATGCAGGGGAATTGCCAGCGCCACAGTGGCCGTACCCAGCAGAAAGAAAA
>JBFICU010000195.1:0-3955 GCA_041581855.1 Porticoccus sp.
CCTGGTAGTCGCGCTTGCCCCAGCGCTCCGCCACCTGATCGGCACGGCTGTTGCCGCACACGGTTTCGTGCCAACCGAGGCTGTCTTCAGTCACCGAGGCGAATATGCGCCCCATATCCGAGTACAGGCAGTTGCCGCGAGTCAGTTTAAAGGTGTGCTGACACTTCAGGGTGTCCGGCGCGTTGTAACGCTCCAACAGGTTTTCCGGGTTGTAAAACAACATACCGACGTTGGCACCGCCCTCGAGGTCGGTGAGTCGCATCAGCGTGCCGCGTCGCATCCGCACGGACCAGTGGCCGCCGGGTGCGATTTCGGTGGTGTATTGCATCTGTGTCATAGGTTACCTCCCCCCGGCCCGCTCAACTGTTCTGCACAGTAATAATGGGCCTGAGGCTGTCATCAATTTCTTGGTAAAGACTCGCGTCCATCTGGCCGACGGGCAAATCGTAAGTAATGGAAGCCCCATAGGCGTTCGGGGCCTGTGGGTCATGGCGCAGCTTGTCGAACACCCACAGACGAGTGCCCAGGTAAAAGCCTTCCTTGAGGTCGTGGGTGACCATGAACACCGTCAGCTTGTATTCGCGCCACAGGTTCAGGATCAGCTCATGCATATCGGCGCGAATGCCGGGATCCAGTGCACCGAATGGTTCATCCAGCAGCAGGATGCGCGGCTTGGCCAATAACGCCTGAGCAATGGCCAGCCGCTGCTTCATGCCCCCGGACAATTCGTGTGGATAGCGATTAAGCGCGTGACTCAGTCCCACCTGTTCGAGGATATCGGCGGCCTCCTTGCGCGCTGCAGTTTTGGCACTACCAAACAGGAACCCGGTAATACCACGCCTTTGAAAGGCCTTGGCAGCCATCACGTTTTCCAACACGGTCATGTGTGGAAAGACCGAATACTGCTGGAACACGATACCCCGGTCGGGGCCTGGTTCTGTGCTGATGGGCTGACCATCCAGCAGTAATTCGCCACTACTGGCGGTCTCGGTGCCGAGCAGCATTTTCAGGAAGGTGCTTTTGCCGCAGCCAGAGGTGCCCACCATGGTGATGAATTCCCGCTCGGCCACCCGTATGTTGATTTGTTCTAGCACCACGTTGTCGCCATAACGCTTCCAGAGATTTTTTGCTTCGATCATCACTGAGACCCTCCCTGCGCATGCCAGGGAAACAGCTTGCGGCTGACCCAACCAAGTACCACATCAAAGAAGAAGGCCAACAGGGTAATCCAGGCAACGTAGGGCAGGATCACGTCCATTGACATGTAGCGACGCACTAGAAATATCCGATAGCCGAGGCCGTCGGTGGAGGCGATTGCCTCGGCAGCGATCAGGAACAGCCAGCCGGCCCCCAGGGACAGACGCACCGCATCAATCAACTTAGGCAACAACTGGGGCAACAACACCCGGATCAGAATTTGCGGCGTACTGGCTCCAAGGGTCTGCGCCTTGACCAACTGCTCGGCAGGGATTTCCATCGTGCGACGCTGAATATCCCTGGCAATCACCGGCGTAATACCAATAGCTACCAGCATCACCTTGGATAATTCCCCTAGGCCGAAGACGATAAAGAGAATCGGCAGCAGCGCCAGCGGAGGCACTAGTGACACCACAGTCA
Organism: Porticoccus sp.; assembly: GCA_041581855.1. Lineage (GTDB taxonomy): Bacteria > Pseudomonadota > Gammaproteobacteria > Pseudomonadales > Porticoccaceae > Porticoccus. Next base: position 1,618 of record JBFICU010000195.1, read on the forward strand.
ACAGCGGTGACACCCCTGAATTCACCAAAGGTAATGCACCAGTGAATATCCCCAGCAGTAATCCCAGGCTAGCGGCGATCAGTACCCCCATCCCAAGGCGTGAAAGACTGCTGGCTGTGTCCTGCCAGAACAGGTATTCGCCCGTGCGCTTGCTTGGCTCAAACGCCATGCGATGTAGGGTGTCACCGATCTGGCTGAAGCTCGGCAGCAGTTTGTCATTCGGATTGGCCTCCAATCGCACGTCAGAGGCGGCCACATACACCAGCAGAATCAGCACGAAGGGCAGCAGTGCCAGCACGGCGCTGAGTACCGGTGAGGGTGTCAGGTTGATCAGTCGTTTCATGATCTGTCCTCGGGGAGCGGCACGCCGCTCCCGGTTACAATTGACAGGCAGACCTTAGAGCTTGCCGTCCGCCGCCATTTGCATGTAGCTGGGGTCAAAGTGCAGTTTGACGTTGTCGCTGCTGCCATAGAGGCCGGCGGGGGTTTCAACACCGATGAAACCGGCGTCAGGTGCGCCATCTCCGAGCAGGCCATGGTCGAAGGAAAACTCCGCTACCGCCTTCATGGTGGCCGTCAGTTTTTCACTGGTGGTCAGCTCCAAAGCGGAGGCAGGGGTATAGAACATCTGGGTAGCAGCCAGTTGAGCGTCGTAGCCCGCCAGATCGGTACCGGATGCCTGAGCCATGAAATTGCGGGCGGCTACAGCGTCCTCACCGTCACCACTCATCAGTGACATGATCTCGTACCAGGCGCCAGTCAGGGCCTTACCCAGGTTGGGGTTTTCTTTGAGGGTTTCAGTGTTAATCACCAGCAGGTCAATGATCTCACCGGGAATCTGTGAAGAATCAAATACCTTGTGGCTATCAGGCATAGACAGGATCTCGCTGACCAGCGGATTCCATGTCGTCACTGCGGTCACACCATCGGTGCCATAAACAGCCACCATATCCGCATCGGACGTATTCACCACCTGCACGTCGGCTTCACTCATACCAACGGATTCCAAACCCCGAGCCAACAGGTAGTGGGACACGCTCAGCTCCACCAGATTGACCTTCTGGCCCTTGATGTCTGCCAGGGACTCCTTGCCCTTGAGGATCACCGCATCATTGCCGTTGGAAAAATCGCCCACGATCAGTGCCGTGCTGTCCACACCGCCGGCAGCGGGGATGGTCAGAGCGTCCATGTTGGTCATCGTACAGGCGTCGAACTGGCCTGCGGTGTACTGGTTGATAGATTCCACGTAGTCGTTGATCTGTACCACGTCGATACTGATGTCGTATTTGTCGGCCCACTTCTTGACGATGCCGGACTCGGCACCATACGCCCAGGGCATCCAGCCGACATAAATAGACCAGCAGATTTTGAAATCATCGCGCGCCATGGCGCCGGAGGAGAACAGCAGGGAAGCAAGCAGGATTGCGGAAATTTTTTTCATGATAAACCTCTCAGTCGGTTTTCTTGTGTATCGAGTTACACCGGTGCAAGTGGAGTACTTTTGGCTCAACGCCAAACAAGTCTCCCGGGCTTTTGTCCCGCCGTGTAACCTCTGATACCACTGAGAGGTCGAGTGCTCTCGGACCAGTCATCCATCGATTTCATATCCCGATGGATCGGAACCCTAGCGCTCTATTTGCCAGATTGTCTTGAATCGTGTTGCCAAAAGTATGAACACTTGAAGAAAGTCTATTCAGGATGCATGCCAATTTTCATCTGGGTGACAAAAACCGCCGTGCATCAAGGGATTCTGCACAAAACCGACAGACAGCCGCTTCACCCGTTAAATACAAACACAGCTTCTTTTTGGAGCAAAAACTCACAAACGCACAGAAATAGTGCACAAACTTCCCTTCGAGATCGAGTAGCTGTCGGTTTTCTTTGCATTGACCGCGAGAACTGTCATATTTCGTCCAAGTCCCATTCTTCACTTGGCAAAGCTCAGGAACAAAGGACGCTCTGACATGCGACTCAACGCAATTGCTATCACCCTGCTATTGGGGTTTATACCTGCATTGACTCTGGCCGCTCCCCCCGTGCCGGTGTTCGTCAAGGCAGCAACCGTTGAACCCCTTGCCGAAACCATCGAAGCACTGGGCACACTACACGCCAATGAAGCAGTAACACTCTCCACCACTGTCACGGAAACCATTACCGCTATTCATTTTGATGATGGCCAAAGGGTCAAGGCCGGCGATGTACTGGTGGAAATGACCAGTGCAGAAGAACATGCACAGCTGGAAGAAGCGCGCTCCACCCTTCGGGAAGCAGAGCGCCAATACCAGCGAATCAAGGGCCTGGTGAAGACCAACCTCGCCAGCCAGTCTTTGCTGGATGA
>JBFICU010000196.1:0-3918 GCA_041581855.1 Porticoccus sp.
AACTGCTGGTAAAAATTGAATTGTGCTGCCAACAAAATGAGTTTGGCGGGGGTAACGCCCCGCAATTGCAAAATGAGTGATGCCAGATCGATATTCGGGGAGAGCATTGCAGAAGTGCAGATGATGACGCTGTCACCTGCGCTCAATGTTGCCGAGGTGGCCGTCAGCTCATCCAGAGTAACAACCTTGACATCCTCAATCGCGAAACGCGACATGGCGTGGATAAGCGCCTGGTTAATAAAATCGTGACAGCCACAAATAACAACCCGTCGGGGTTTTAGGTGCCAATTACGCGCTGGAGTTGATAGGGCGAGAGGCAATTGGATGAAGAAAGTCGTGCCTTTACCTTCAGCGCTTTCAAGGCAAATGTTGCCCTCCATCAGATCCACCAGATTTTTGACAATCGAGAGGCCGAGGCCAGTGCCCCCGTAGCGCCTTGATATAGACGTGTCTGCCTGGGCAAACGCATTGAACAGCTGGTCTTGAGCTGACGTCGGGACGCCAATCCCGGTATCTTTCACCTCAATGGTCACCATGTGTTCAGAGTTGGTTCCCAGTGAGATAAAAATGCCCCCCTCGTCAGAGAACTTAATGGCATTGGCGATCAAATTACTCAGAATCTGTTGGATACGTATAGAGTCGCCAATACGGTCGAGCGGCAAGTCGGGTGCGAAGTCGACCGCCAGGTAAAGACCCTTCTGCTGAGCCTGGGGAGTGAACATGGAGGTGACCTGCTCGACACATTCCGCCAGATCAAGAGGTTGCCTGGCCAGCTCCACGGTATTTGACTGCAGTTTTGAGAAAGCCAGGATGTCGTCAATCAGTGTCAGCAATTGCATGGCAGCCTGATCGATAATTTGGCAGTAATGGCGGTCGTTTTCCGCTAGCTTGGTCATGTCCAGCAGTCTCACAAAACCCTGAATTGAAGTGATGGGTGTCCTCAACTCATGGCTCATCCGGGCCAGGAAATCGCTTTTGGCGAGGTCGGCTGTTTCCGCCGCCTGCCTTGAAAGCTCCAGCTCCTGATTCTTTATTTGCAGGCTTTGAAGGGTTTCCTGCAATTGGCGAGTGGCAAAGCGGATGCGGTGTTCGAGGGTTTCCTTGCCCTCTGCCACGGATTCGGCCAGTTTGTTGATCCCCGCAGCCAAGATTGAAAGTTCGTCTTGTGTGCCGGTTTCCGCGCGTACCTTGAGATTGCCCCCGGCCATCTCTTTGATCGTGGCCGTGAGTTTCTGTATTGGCGAAATCAGGCCGAGGCTGAGGTAATAGGTGAAGATTGCTGCAATCAGGAGGCCAATGAGAAACAGTAGTGCAGAAGTGATGAGAATATTTTTTTGTTGCTCGAGCATGCTGGTGCGGTCAATGACGAGCACCAGCCAGCCTATCAGTTCTTGAGCATCGACTTTGGAGACAGCTTCTTCCTGGTAATCACTGAACTCCACTCCGGACAGGAACACTGGTTTCTTGAAGTAAAGGTAATAGGGTGTTTCTACGGGTAACAACTGTTCTGTGGGGTTAGACAGAATCTGATCAGCGACATGACCACTCTTCAATACGACCGCCTGTTTGTCATCAAGGAAGGCGATACCGGCTACATCAGGAATATGTAGTGCAGAAGTAGCCGTTGCTGCCAATGCGTTGAGGTTGCGTGAGTAGAGAGGAAGGTCAGAAATGGTCGCAAGGTAACTAGATGAGCTATCCCCGGTGCGCAGCAAGTTTGCCGAGAGATCAGAGCGCCGGGACTCAATGGTATGAAGCGTCAGCAGTAAGGTGATCAGCACCAGCGGTAACAGTGCTACCGCCAGAAAGCGCTGATGAATAGACTTGCCGAGCAGCTGTTTGGTGGTCATGGCAGCGGCTTTTCCTGCTGCTCAATGTTTCGATAGAGCTGGTTCTCGGGGGGCAGAATGACTCCGAGTGATCTTGCGACGGCCGGATTGGTACTGATGGTGAAATAACGCGGATACTGCTGGAGGTGATCCAGGGAACTGTTATTTAACAGCCAAGCGCTGATGACTTCACCGGCGTGTTTCCCGACATCTGTTGGTGACGAGTAAATAGAGGCGACTGCGCCTGCATTGGTATAAGCCTTGGAAAAGCCGATCACCGGTACTTTTTGCTGGAAGCTTAAATGCAAAATCCACTTCGCAATGGCTCGGTTGAGCATGGCCTGATCGGGAAGTGCAATAAAGAGATCCGAGTGTTGTACCAAGGGGCGCAGAATAGCCACGGGGTTGTCGTCATGCTGCAGGTAGGCATGCTCAAGGCTGATGCCGCGCTCGGTGATTAGTGACGTGAGTTCGCTTTCCCATTCCTTGGAAATGGGGCCGAAAACGCTGCCAAAACGCTTGGCATCCGGCCGCAATAGCGATGCCAATATAACCACCCGGTTCAGTGGTTGATCCAGATACAGGACGGCAATGGGCCGACCGGCAGAATTGGTTTTGGCTGGCTGCAGGGCATCAAAAGCATTCTTCGGGGTAAAGATGCTCAGTACGGGGGTGTTGTCAGATCTTGCCAGGGTCTCATGGGTGGCATTGCTGCCAACTGCAACAATGAGTTGATAGGGTTTTTTCAGCACCTCTTTGAGGTCGGGGCTGGCCAGGGTCGTCCGCTCGAAAGATGGCGGTGTATCCAGCGCGCGGGATACAGTTGCCTGAAGAACGTCGGCCGTTTCCTGGTAATAAGGTGCTTCACTGGACAGCAGTAATAGCACGCTCGCGCGGCATACGCTGCTCACCAAAATAGCAAAAAGCAAAATACCTGCTTGTAGAGGTATTTTGCTGAATAGTCTAATCCTGACTGAAATGTTCAATGCCCTTCCTTTGGCGTTGTCTGTATTTTGGAATATACGTTCAATTATATATCGTACGCTGTAAATGAGAGTTTAGGCAATTAATCGAAGTCCAGGGTAAGGCGTAAAAAATACTGTGATTCAAAGACGTTATTCTGAGCATGTTCTTCGTAATTTTTGCCCAGATTCTGGGCAATCAGTGACAGGTTTCCAGCGGTGGTACCCATGTTGAAGTCGTAGCCAATGACGGCATCAATACGGGCAAACTGATTTATCTCATTGCCGTCCCGCCAGTCGGCATCTGACATATGGTAAACATTCACACCCGATGACCAGCCACCGGCAAACTTCTGGTGGAGCAGCAGCCCGGCTTTATGTCGGGGGCTGTCACCGTTGAGGGTGTTGGTATGAGTATCTGGTACGAACCGATCTATATAAGAGCTATCTACTTCCCGGTAAGCATAATGGGCATTGATCAGGGTGCGATCAGTGGGCTGGTAGCGAAGCTGCAGCTCCATTCCTGTCATGTCGCTTTTCAGGAGATTGTCCCTGATGGCAAATTTCTGATTTGGGTCAAGTACGGGGATATTTACGCTGACAGGTTCCCGGTATTGCTCCAGGCCTTTGCGTACTTCTTCACGAAAAAGACGCACGTCCAACGTGATACCGTTTTGGGGGAATTGTGCTAAATAGCCCAGCTCCAGACTGCGGAGGCGTTCTTCAGCAATATCGCCAGCGCTTTTGCGAATGGCGGTGATGAGAATTTGCTCGTCGAGAATATCGGCATTGTATTCCTTGGCTTCAGCCAGTGATGGCGATCGCCTGCCCGAAGCATAGCCAATACGAAGGGTGTGATAGTCATTGAAGTGGTAGTTGATAGCCGCTCGACCGGAGCCAATGGTATCGACAATACTGTTGTTCTCCAGCATCAAGCCAGCATTGAGGGTCCAATGCCTGGTTGGCTCCCATTCCAGGTGGCTGAATAGGCGCTTGCTGGTCAGAGACTGCCGGTCATTGTTGCCCAGTACCGATTCACCCTTGATGCTGTCGTAGCGTATGCCGGTGCCCCATGTAGTGCGGAGGGTATCAGTAAGCTGAAGGTGGTTTTCCAGCTCCAGATCGAA
>JBFICU010000197.1:0-3908 GCA_041581855.1 Porticoccus sp.
CTTAACTATGTCGGCTCTATCCATGAACCTGCTTTTGCTGGAACCCGGCGACTTTATCTCCGCAAACCAAGTGCGTATAAGCGGCCGGCGCCTGAAGCACATACAGGACATACAGCATGCCACACCGGGCGATAGCCTAAAGGCTGGCTTGCTCAATTCGCAGATGGGTACAGCAACGTTGCTATCGCTTTCAGCAAATAGCGCAGAACTGGAAATATCCCTGACATTGACACCCCCGCTTCCACTACCTGTGACGATCATTCTGGCGTTACCGCGTCCAAAAATGCTACGAAGAATTCTGCAAACCATAGCCACTATGGGCGTCAAACAGCTTTACCTGATCAATAGCTGGCGGGTAGAGAAAAGCTATTGGCAAAGCCCATGGCTATCGCCCTCAGCCATTCGTGAGCAGCTCATTCTTGGCCTTGAACAAGGCGGTGACACCTTGCTGCCGGAGGTACACCTCGAACATCTCTTCAAGCCCTTTGTAGAAGATAAGTTGCCTGGCATCACAACTAACAGCGTGGCGCTGGTCGCTCATCCCTACGGCAATACTACCTGTCCCACCTCTATTGAGGGCGCCGCGACACTCGCCATTGGTCCAGAGGGCGGCTTTATTGATTATGAAATCCAAAAGCTGCAGGCAGCAGGATTCGCTCCAGTCACCCTCGGCAAGCGCATCTTGCGGGTAGAAACCGCCATTCCAGCCATCCTGGGCAGAATGTTCCCGACGTAATTCGCTATCGCACGACAACAGCACCAATAGTTGCCAAAAACAACCAATATCGCTATCGTGTTTCTTAACTGATCGGTCAAGAACCACTGCGTGATATGGCCGCTATTGCGTGTAATCACAATAAAAAAGAGAGCATTTCATGAAGCTTTACGACTGTGCCGTAGCCCCGAACCCAAGACGAGCAAGGATGTTTATCGCCGAGAAAGGCCTGGATATTCCAAAAGTGGAAGTGGATATCCTTGGAGGAGAAAACCTCAAAGAAGCATTTCTTGCTATCAACCCCCGGGGACTACTACCTGTGCTTGAACTCGATAACGGCACACGATTTGATGAAACTATGGCAATTTGCCATTATCTGGAAGAACTGTACCCAGACCCACCACTGCTAGGTACCACCCCTGTCGAGCGAGCCCAGATTGAATGCATGCAGCGCAAGATGGAATTCGATGGCATGATTGCCACCTCAGAGGTATTCCGCAATCAACCCCAAAACGAAAACTTCTGCTACCGCAGCCTGCCTGGCGTGGATGATTTGCCTGCTATCGAAGGTTTGATAGAACGTGGTACCAAAACCCTGGGACGCTTTTTCTACTGGCTGGAAAAATTCCTCGAGGGCAATCAATTCATCATGGGAGACCGCTTTACCATGGTGGATATCACTGTTGTTTGTGCAGTGGATTTTGCCAAGTGGGCGGATATTACTATTCCGAAAGAAAATACCAATACCCTTCGCTGGTACGAGGAAGTCTCTTCAAGACCAAGCGCCAAAGCCTGATAAAAAGTCTGCCCTCATTCAAATCGGCCCAATGGCCGTTTTGAATGAGAAAGGGGGTTCTCCCCTCATGCAACTCTGTCAGGAGGTTGAGGCACGTTTAGGCCATCGTCTCTTCAGGCACATCCACTGAGTCGGATCTTCGCGGATCCACTGTTCAAACACTAAATTCAATTCGGTCGCCATTGCCAAGGCTTTTTCTCCACGAGAAAGACTGTCATCTTTCACCTCAATGGGAGGGCAAATCGTGATGCGAAAACGTCCGTGAGGTAGTCTTTCTGCCCTGACTGGCACGAGTTTGCAACCGCTGTTCAGTGCCATTCTGGGCACAACCGTATTAGTTGGCGTAGGCACGCCAAAGAAAGGTACCAGTTCACCGGCATCCAGGCGCGTATCCACAACCAGTCCAACTGAATGCCCTTCCTGTAACTCTTTGAGCAATTTGCGTATCCCCCCTTCTGCGGGCACCAATCTGGTACGGAACGCGCTGCGTAAATGAGCAAAGAGTTTAGCTAAATGAGGGTTTGTTTCCTCAGCATAGACGGTTGAAATCGGAATACCGTACTGAGCACCCACCAGGCAGGTCACTTGCCAGGCACTGACATGTGCAGAAACAAATACAGCCGGTTTTCCTGCAATGATTTCATCCATGACCGGGTCGGCAACAAACTCGAGGTATTTGTCACGCTCACGCCATATCTTATCCATAGCGAGCAATTCGCCGGCGGCCCGCCCCAAATTGGCAAAAATCGCTTTGACGGTCTGCCTTAGTTCTCTGCCCTGAATGCCGGGTACGACGAAGGGCAGATTTTTTCGAACCTTGGTGGCTTTCTGAGTATGAGGACCGATGAGACCGAACAGCCACCCCATGAGGCCAATGCATTGTCGGGGAGGAAGCAGGCGAACAAGCCCCAATGTCACTCGAAAAAACAACCCCTCAATCCACCAAGTGGTGCGTTGTAGAAAGGGGTATCGCTTAACCAGTTTTTTATTAATCAAATAATGAGTAGGCATGGATTTTTGATGCCGGCAGTCGCCTGCCTATTCCTCTTTAGTACGAGGAGGTAAAGATAAATTTCCTGCAGTGGTGCCAAAAGCAAAATCCCACAGCGGCGAGCTGACACCGAAACGTCCCTCCTGGCCCGAAAAGTGATGCAGCATGTGGTAGCGTTTTAGATAACGCAATACCGGGTTCCTCATGGGGAAATGATGAGTGGCATAGTGAATGTAGTCGTAACAGAGGTAGCCAATAATGAAGAACGCACCAAATGTTTCCAGATATGCGCCGGAAAGAAACAGCGTAAACAACATCCACAATACCGACATAATCAGAATAGCCCCAGCCGGTGGCATCACCAGGCGAGTCTTATCTTGCGGGTCATCGTGGTGTACGCCATGAAACAGAAATACCAGTGACTTTCCTAACTTGCTGGTTGCGTCATAGTGGAAAACAAAACGATGCAGACTGTATTCCATCAAAGTCCAGATCAGCAGGCCCATAACGGCCATCAGGGCAAAATCTGCAAACGGCATCTGGTAGATAGAAAAACTCCGCCAGATAAGCGCCAAAGCAATTGGCGACCAGAGTAGCAGAGGAATAATGGGGTGGACGTGCGTAAGAGATTCCAACAAGGGATTCTTGAACAGTCTTATCGATGAGCTTTCAACGCGTTGCATGCTTGTATGTTACCAATATTCAATCAGTGCCGTTAGGCTCGTTTAATGCTGCCTACTTAATTTAATCTTACGTGTAGATAGCTGCCCGGATGAGCATTGCGGCAAATTCAGAATTATCCCGGACTCGAGTCAATGTCATCATCAAGCGCTTCATGACTTCTCAGCATGAGGCATTGTCAATTTCAACCCTTGCTCTAGTGTCACTCGTGGCCGCCAATTGATTGTCTGAGCGAGCTCTTCATAGCCACAAACCCAATCAGGGTGCCGTAGCTCCCTGAGCTTGCCGGGTGTCAACATAGGTTGATAACGAAAAAGAGCTGATAGGAGTAAATTACACTTGGCTATCGTATTCAGCAGCCAATACGGGATAAACACGGGCCTCACCTTCCGCCGGAATACCTGCGAGGCGACCGCTATAATCTCATCCCAGCTATAACCGTTGGGAGCTGGATCAGAGAGTGTAAATACCTCCCGAGGCACTTCTTCTGCGTCTAACCAAGCTATCACCGCCGCCACCAGATCATCTATATAGACCAGAGAAACCCGACTGTTGGCTGAGCCAGGAATCAGCGCTAAACCACGGGACATCAGCTTGAACACGGGTAGCATTTCACGATCACCTGGACCATAAACTGCCGGCGGACGGAATACTGTCAGCTCAACACCAAGGGGGGACTTAAGGGCAGCCTGCTCTCCGAGAAACTTGCTCACAGCATAATTGGA
>JBFICU010000198.1:0-3903 GCA_041581855.1 Porticoccus sp.
GAATAATGTAGGTGGTAAAACGCTCACCGTTATTGACGTTATAAATGTCGATCTGCTCGAACTCGCGCAGTCCAGCCAGGTCAAGCAAGTTGGAGTCAATGGCACAGGAACCGTCATACCAGAGTTCTGCATGGGTCACACGCGCCATGTGTAGTTTGCCTTTGAGCATGTTCCTCAACATGATGATCTCCTCTAATTCAGGGAAATATTGTCAATGAGGCGTGCCCCGGAGGTATACATCGCCCCGAGCACCGTAATGTCTTTATCATCCTGTGCAGCCAACTCCAGGGTTTTACTGTTGCACACGGAAATGTAGTCCGGTTTGAAACCCGCCGCGTCAATCTGGCGCCTGGCTTCCGCTTCCAAGGCGGGGAAATCACGATTTCCCTGCTCAATCTGGCTGACAATCCAGCGCAAACTCACATTCAGCTGATTAGCCCTGGGACGCTCCGCCGCGGAAAGATAACCGTTGCGGGAGCTCATGGCCAGACCATCTTCTTCCCGGTGGATCGGGGCCGCAGTAATTTCTACCGGCACACAGAGGTCCTCGACCATCCGGCGGATCACCGCCAGTTGTTGAAAGTCCTTGGCACCAAATATGGCTTCATCTGGCTGCACAATATTAAACAGCTTGGTCACCACTGTGGTCACACCTTCAAAGTGACCAGGTCGACTGGCACCGCAGAGCACATCCGTCATGGTGGGGCAGATTACCCGGCTTTGGGTGTCCAGACCGTTGGGATACATTTCTTTGTCATCCGGGTGGAACAGAAAATCACAGCCCACTGCCCGCAACTTGGCGCAATCGTCTTCATAAGTGCGGGGATACTTGTCCCAGTCCTCGTTGAGTCCAAACTGCAGACCATTGACGAAGATAGAGCAAACCACCAGATCATTGGTCTGCTGGGCGCGTTTGACCAATTCGATGTGGGCATCGTGCAAGTTGCCCATAGTCGGAACGAAGCCGATACGTTTACCCTCACGACGTGCTTGTGCGAGCGGTTGACGGAGTCCCTGAATGGTGTGAAAAATTTGCATGATCTTTCCAGGAATACGATATCTGGGCGCTACTCGGAGAAATAATCCCGGGCGAGATTTTCGAAACGCGTGTATTTGCCGAGAAACGTGAGTTTACAGGTGCCGATGGGGCCGTTGCGCTGCTTGCCAATGATGACCTCAGCGATACCTTTTTCGGGGCTGTCCTCGTTATAAACCTCATCCCGGTAAATAAAGACGATGACATCAGCATCCTGCTCGATGGCGCCCGATTCCCGCAAATCCGAGTTGATCGGGCGTTTGTTAGGCCGGTGTTCGAGGTTACGACTGAGCTGAGACAAGGCAATCAGCGGGCAGTTAAATTCCCTGGCAATATTTTTCAATTCCCTTGAGATCTGAGAAATTTCAGTGGTGCGATTATCGGTAGCCACACTGCCGCTCATCAACTGTAGGTAGTCCACCACAATCAGACCTGGATCACCCTTTTCGCGGGCAATCTGTCGCACGCGGTTACGCAGTTCCATGGGCGTAATCCCCGGCGTGTCGTCAATGAACAGAGGTCGGTCTTTAAGACGCGAAGCGGCACTGGAGAGTCGCGGCCAATCATCCTCAGAAAGGTTACCGGCACGCATCTTGGTCTGGTCGATTTTACCAAGCGATGACATCATCCTCATGATCAGCTGGCTCGCAGGCATCTCCATACTGAACACCAGTACGGGTTTGTCCTGATGAAGTACCGCATGCTCCGCCATGTTCATGGCGAAAGAGGTTTTACCCATGGACGGACGACCCGCCACAATCACCAGATCCGATGGTTGCCAGCCAGAAGTTCGTTCATCCAGATCGGCAAACCCGGTACTGACACCGGTAATATCTTCATCGCTGTTAAAGAGTTGGTCGATGCGTTCCACGGCCTGCTTAAGCAGGTCATTAACCGCCAGAAAGCCGCCTTGCTTGGGGCGGTTCTCAATAATGTCGGAGAGTTTTTTTTCTGCTTCGGCCAGCAGTTTACTGCTGTCCCAACCGAGGGGGTTATAGCCTTTCTTGACAATATCACTGGCCGCAGAAATCAGCTGACGAATGATTGAGCGTTCCAGGACGATCTGGGCGTAAGCGCCGACGTTAGCAGAGCTTGGAGTGTTGTTGGCCAGTTCGGCCAGGTAGGCAGCGCCGCCCACCTGTTGCAATTGACTGCTGTTTTCCAGGAACTCCGATAGAGTAATCAAGTCCAGCGGTTTCTGCTCTCCGGAGAGCGCCCGCATAGTCTGAAAAATCAACTGGTGATCGCTGGCGAAAAAATCTTTTTCTGATATGACAGAAGCGACAGTATCAAACGCGCCGTTGCTCAACATCAACCCACCGAGCACTGCTTGCTCAGCCTCAATAGAATGAGGAAGTTGTTGTTCTACGGAGCTCCTGTCTTCAGCCATCTACGCGTCACCCACCAATGCAAAAACGGCACTGCGCCATAATGTGCAGTGCCGTATTGTTACCGATCTTGAAACGACAGGGAACTGTCGGATTACTCAGCGACAATTTTCAGTTTGATCGGCTGGGTTACTTCTGAGTGCAACTGGATGTCAATTTCATACTCACCAGTTTCACGCAGTGCACCCTCAGGCAATTTCACTTCGCTTTTGCAAACTTCAACGCCAGCAGCTGTGATCGCATCAGCGATATCACGGGTGCCGATAGAGCCAAACAGCTTGCCTTCATCGCCGGCGTTGCTGGCAATAACAATAGTAGCCAGTGCAGCCAGTTGTTGGCCACGAGCTTCAGCAGCACTGCGCTGTTCTGCAGCGGCGGCTTCCAGCTCAGCGCGACGCGCTTCAAATGCCGACAGATTTTCAGCTGTTGCAAAAACAGCTTTGCCCTGCGGAATCAGGAAGTTGCGACCATAACCAGCCTTAACATTGACCTTATCACCGATTTTGCCGAGCTTGCCGACTTTGTCCAGAAGAATAACTTCCATCTCGGATATCCTCTCTTTATCAACCTGTTAACGCTTCCGTGGCCGGGCTACTTAGCGCCCTTAGCCAGCCTGGAGCGTATATTCAAGATACTGTCGAGAAAACCCAAACCGACCAGTATCAAACTGAAGGGGCCTATCATTAACAAGCCCACGTAAAAAATTGCCAACCAGTGCGCGCCAATCTGATAGGACGCGATACTATGGTGAACCAGTGCAATGCCGCCTAATAACAAAGGCAATCCCACCAATCCCGCCCAGCTTGCGTATTCCTGGGGCAGCAGATAACAAGCTGCCACGCCCGCCAACAGGGCTACGCCGATCCTGGGATCAAAGCGTAAACGGTGAAACTCTTCCCGAAAACCTCCGGGGTTATAGAGCATTGCCTGCCACCAGCGACCTAGCACCAGGCTGACCACCGCTGTCAGAGCCACCATATAGCCAATCACGCCCAGCAGGAAAATACGCCCCGGCTGAAAAGCCGGCTCCTCGCTTCCCGCCTGCTGTTGCAACTGGCTGAACATGCTTGCCACTGTTTCTTCCAGTGCAGCTACTGAGCTGCCAAAGAGCAGATTCAGTAACAACACCGACAGCGCACTCAACAGTAGCACCACTATCAGCGCGCTCGACCAGGATGCAGTCAAGCGCAAGTACGCAGAAGCAGCCACCACCACAATCAACCCAGCCATTGTTGCCAGGGTAATCATTGGGTTGATGCCGCTCCCGTACAGAGCAGCCATCAGGGGCAACAACCCCCAAAGCATCACCAATAAGCCATCTCTTGGGCCACGACCCAAAGTGACAAGGCTGACTGCCGCAGGACTAAGCATTGGCACCAGACTTCCCACCATGGCTACCAGTGCCGCCTGCATGCGCCCGCGCATGATAAATTCAGCCAAGGCGCGCATCAGTTGGTTTTACCAGTAATTACTTGTGGC
>JBFICU010000199.1:0-3896 GCA_041581855.1 Porticoccus sp.
CAGCTGTAGTTGTTGTCCCAGCAGGCTTGAGCTGGCGGCCCCCAAGTGCACGGCAGGCCCTTCGCGACCCACTGAATGACCAGTTAGCAAGGCGAGGGCGGCGCCGATAAACTGCAGCAGGGCGTTGGCGGCGGGCAACTGAGCCTGATGGTGTTGCATGCGATCAAGAATATGTCCTACGCCCAGTACCCTTTGCTCCGGTTTAAAACGATGAACAAGCAGGCCGATGATCAGTGCGCCGAGCACAGGCAATAGAAAACGTGTCCCGGGGGAGAGTGCTTCAAAGGATTCGCTCCCGTTTGGTAACAGCAGGCTCAGGGGCAATTCAAAGGAGAGTCGGAAGGCGATAGCAATAAGACCGGTCAGCAGCCCGCTAATGCAACCAAGAATGGCAAGTTGCGGTAGAGCGTCGGCGTAGGCGAGTCTGGCACGGAACCGATCCAGTTGCCGAGTTGGCCAGTTTTTCTGTTGCTTCTCGAAGGCCATACGGGCTTCCCGGATTGCATGAGAACAGGGACCCTTTCATGCCCTGATGATTGGGGTATTATAAGCAGCTTCCCAAACCCATGACAGGAACAACCGTATCGTGATTAAAGCAGGTATTGTCGGTGGTACCGGTTACACCGGTGTCGAATTACTGAGGCTCTTGGCTATCCACCCGGATGTGACCGTAACGGCAATAACCTCTCGCGGTGAAGCCGGTCGCCCGGTGGCAGACCTGTTCCCCAACCTGCGCGGCCACTTCGATCTGTGTTTTACCGATCCTGCGGCAGGCGATCTGGATGATTGTGATGTGGTGTTTTTTGCCACACCCCATGGGGTGGCCCAGAGTACCGTACCCGGTATGCTGGCAAAGGGCATTAAGGTGATCGATCTCTCCGCGGACTTTCGTATTCGCGATGTCGCCCTGTGGGAAAAATGGTACAACCAGCCTCACGCTTGTCCGGAGTTGGTGGGAGAGGCTGTTTACGGCTTACCTGAAGTGAACCGTGAAAAGATTCGCGGAGCGCGGTTGATTGCCTGCCCAGGTTGTTACCCGACCAGTGTTCAGCTTGGCTTTCTGCCATTACTGGAGCAGGGGTTGATCGACACGAAAGATCTGATTGCCAATTCGGCATCCGGAGTCAGTGGGGCTGGACGCCAGGCCAGCGTTGGCGCGTTGCTGGCGGAAGCGAGTGATAGCTTCAAGGCTTATGGTGTGGCAGGTCATCGGCACCTGCCGGAAATTAAGCAGGGTCTGGAAGATATTTCCGGAGCGCCGGTTGGCCTGACCTTTGTCCCTCATTTGCTGCCGATGATCAGGGGTATCCACTCCACGTTGTATGCCACTCTCAATAACTCCGAGGTAGATCTGCAAGCATTGTATGAGGAGCGTTTTAGGAATGAGCCATTTGTGGATGTGATGCCGGCTGGCAGTCATCCGGAAACGCGGACGGTGCGGGGCTCCAATACCTGCCGCATCAGTGTGTTTCGCCCGCAGGGTGGTGACAAAGTGGTAGTGCTGGTTGTCGAGGACAATCTGGTGAAGGGTGCCTCGGGACAGGCTATCCAGAATATGAATATCCTATTTGACCTGCCGGAAATGACAGGGCTGATGGCACCGGCATTGTTGCCCTGATGTCATCGCAACATACAGATCAGTTGGTTGTTCGGCCACATCAGCCTGGTCGGCGCCAACTGGAGCTGCTGTTCGTGTTGTTGGCGGTTGCGCTGGGTTTTGGCTCGGGGTTGTTTCTAGGCACCCGCTTCTTCGATCAGGCGGTGCTGGATAATCACCGTATGTCTCAAGAACTTGCCTCATTGCGTGAGGAAGACAAGGCACTGCGTCAGCAGGTTACCTCCATGGAGATGGCGTCAAACATTGATAAACGCTCTCTGGAAGAGGTCAGAAAATTTGTCACGTCGTTGCAACTCCAATTGGCCGCTAATGAAGAGGAATTACGGTTATACCGCAACCTCTTACAGGATGGTGGTGGAGAGTCTGGAATACAGATCGGTGAATTGACCTTAAAAACAGTGCCAGGCGAAAGTGGTATTGCCTATCGGCTCATCATTCAGCAGAAAGAAAGCAAGTTAAAGAGTGTCAAAATCAATATCAAGGTCGAACTTGAGGGTGCCCGAAAAGGCATTAAGGAAACCTTGGGGCTGGATGAGTTGGATAGTCATGTGGAAAAGTCACCCGTGGCGGTGAAATTCAAATATTTTCATATACAAGAGGGGGTGCTGGCTTTACCTGAGGGCTTCGTGCCTCGGGCACTGAAGGTGAGTGTCTGGAAAACCAATGCCAGTGCCAACCCTGTTGAAAGGCTTTTTGACTGGCAAGTAGATTAGACCTAGAGGGTATAACATGCGTAAGAAGACCAATGCCTCACATTTTGCGGCGGGTAGTACTACCTTGATTGCCAGTGGCACCCATGTAATGGGAGATATTCGATTTGCGGGCAATTTGGAGGTGGAGGGCCAGATTACCGGGAATATCATCGCGGAAGAGGGTGCTGATTCCAGGGTGCGGATTCTGCCCAAGGGCTGTGTGGTCGGTGATGTCAACGTGCCGTTGGTGGTTATTAATGGACGCATTGAGGGCAATATCTATTCTGGTCAGCAAATTGAGCTGGCGGCCAATGCTGTCGTGATCGGTGATTTGTACTATGTCTTGATCGAGATTGAGAAGGGTGCCCAGGTAAACGGCAGCTTTGTGCACACTGATCCTTCCCTTACCGATATATCGTCAGCAGCAATGCCGGAAAATGTTGCTGAGGCTGGCGTGCAGGGTCAGGGTTCGTGATAGAATACCTGACTGGAATGCTTGGGTATTGAGTTGAACAGCATTCCTTTGATTGATTCAGGAGTATCCATGTCAGGTATTGCAACATTTACACCCATGCCGCTGTATGTGACCGACTCAGCGGCAGCCAAGGTTAAAAGTCTGGTGGACGAGGAGGGGAATCCCGATCTGAAGCTCAGGGTTTTTGTTACCGGCGGTGGGTGCTCGGGTTTTCAGTATGGCTTCAGCTTTGATGAAGTGGTGGCCGAAGATGACACGCTGGTCGAGAAGGACGGTATCGCTGTGCTTGTGGACCCGCTGAGTATTCAATATCTCTCGGGATCAACGGTGGACTATGAGCAAGGTCTCCAGGGTTCTCGTTTCATCATATCCAATCCCAACGCTGCAACGACCTGTGGTTGCGGCTCGTCCTTTTCTGTCTAGCGACTGAAATGGTGGTTCGCTGGCTGCTGCTGATTACCCTCTGTTGGTCAGTCGCGGCCACCGCGGGAGACGCCCAATCCCACAATGGTTTGATCAAGCCGGAGCACCAGGTGATACCGGGTTATTTGGCGCGTATCGAACAGAATAATCCTGAAGAATTGATTGAAATATTAAGTCGGGCTGAACGTTTTTACCTCGACGAAGGTATGCGCCAAGATTTCTCTCCAGTGGTTTTTGTCTTGCATGGCCCTGAAGTTGCTATTTTCTTTAAAGAAAACTATTTCCGCTATCGGCCAATTGTGGATTTGGCTGCCAAACTGTCGGCCCTAAGGGTGGTAGATATCCGGGTTTGTGAAACACAGTCCCATGGTCTGGGGCTTGATCTAAAGACGCTGTTTCCTTTCGTGGGTACTGTGCCGGTGGGGGCGGTTGAGGCAAATCGGCTGATAGATGTGGAAAAATACATCTATTTCTAATTGATACCACTGCTGCGTGGCAGCATTTTTTTCGCTCTTGTGTACCTACGCCGGGTGAATTGCGCCCAATACCGAAGCGGTCCTGGCACCAGTGACCGCCGGATCATTGCCGGGCTTTCCGCTAAGGGTTTGGCGTGCGAGCCACGCAAACGCAACAGCCTCTACCCAGTCTGCAGCAATACCGAGTTCATCGGTGGTGCTAACACGGGATG